>NZ_JBSFTY010000018.1:0-112551 GCF_053591515.1 Streptomyces sp. NPDC003011 | reverse complement strand
ATCTACGACAAGCTCACCCCCGGCAGCCTCACCGGTGGCGCCTTCGTCGCCGGCACCGGCACCATCGACGACGACGGCAAGGTCGGCCCGATCGGCGGCATCGAGATGAAGACCGTCGGCGCGCGCGACAAGGGCGCCCAGTACTTCCTCACGCCCGCCGACAACTGCGCGGCCGCCGCGAGCGACGCCCCCGAGGGGCTCACTCTCGTGAAGGTGAACACCATCGACGACGCTCTCGGCGCCCTCAAGGACATCCGCTCCGGCGACACCGCCGACCTGCCGAAGTGCACGACGAAGTAGCCCCGAGGGCTACTCCTCGAACGTCGCCGCCAGCGCCTCCGCCAGCCCCGGCACGAGGTCGGAGCCGGTCAGGACCTCCGTCGGGGTGTCCTTCTCGCGCAGGCGCAGGGCCGACTCGCGGGCGCCGTTGCGCAGGACCGCGACCGTCATGCGGACCTCCTGGCGGTTCGGGTGCTCGGCGACCCACTGGGCGAGCTTCTCCTCGCTCAGCCCGTCCGGGACGGTCGCCTCGGCGGACGGCGGCAGCATCAGGCGCTCCACGGTGAGCGCGCAGCCGGCCACCGCGTCGGGCCAGGCGATCGTGGCGAGGAACTCGTCGAGCGGCTTGCCCGCGGGAATCTCATCCTGTTCGATCGGGGTGAGAGCGGTGGTCTCCGGCCGGGCCTCAAGGCCGAGCTGGGCCGCGAGGGCGGGTTCCTGGGCCTGCAGCCGGGCGGTGTCTACGAGGGCGAAGAGGCGGGCGGGCTGGTCCCAGCCGAGGCCGGAGGCGTATTCGTCGATCTCGAGTACGGCCCGGGTCAGCGGGCTCGCCGCCATGGGAGTGTTGGACATGGTCACAATCCTCTCTCGTTCAGGGCCGGAATCGGGAACCGAGTAAAGCGTGAGTAAGTTGCATAGGTGAGGGCCCACGATCACGTGGCCCTCGGACGGCCCGTGACGACGCGGGTCTGACGGACCAACAGCGAACTTCGAGGTGCGCACCTTGGCTTTCCAGATGCCGGACCGCGGCGGAGGCCCGACGGGGCCACGGATCAGAGTGGGCCGCCCGTCCCGGCGTGTCCGGACCCTGCTCATGACGCTGGGCGTCCTAGCCGTTCTCGGCATGGCGTTCACCATGTTCGCGGGGTTCTGGACGGACTGGCTCTGGTACCGGTCGGTGAACTACTCGTCCGTGTTCACGACCACCCTGTGGACCAAGATCGGACTGTTCTTCGTCTTCGGCCTGCTGATGGCCGTGGCGGTCGGCTTCAACATCTGGCTGGCCCACCGGCTGCGTCCACCGCTGAGTGCCATGTCGATGGAGCAGCAGAGCCTCGACCGCTACCGGATGGGCATCGCGCCGTACAAGACATGGCTGCTGCTCGGGGTCGTCTCCCTGGTGGGCCTGATCGCGGGCGCCTCCGCCTCCGGTCAGTGGCGGACCTGGCTGATGTGGGTCAACGGCGTGCCCTTCGGCCAGAAGGACCCGCAGTTCCACCTCGATGTCTCCTTCTACGCCTTCGACCTGCCCTGGTACCGGTTCCTGCTCGGCTTCGGCTTCGCCGCCGCGATCCTCTCCGTGATCGCCGCAGCGCTCACCCACTACCTCTACGGCGGCCTCAGGGTCACCTCCCCGGGCGCCCGCGCCACGGCGGCGGCGACCGGGCACCTGTCGGTGCTGCTGGGCATCTTCGTCGCCCTGAAGGCGGTCGCCTACTGGCTCGACCGGTACGGACTGGCGGTGAAGTCCAGCGACTTCAAGGCCACCGACAACTGGACGGGCCTCAGGTACGTCGACGCCAACGCCTATCTGCCGGCCAAGACGATCCTGTTCTGCATCGCCGTCATCTGCGCCCTGTTGTTCTTCGCCACCCTGTGGCGGCGCACCTGGCAGCTGCCCGTCATCGGCTTCGGCCTGATGGTGCTCTCGGCGATCCTCATCGGCGGCCTGTACCCGGCGATCGTGCAGAAGTTCCAGGTCCAGCCGAACGAGCAGGCCAAGGAAGCCCCGTACGTCGAGAAGAACCTCAAGGCGACGCGTGAGGCGTACGGCATCGACGACGCCAAGGTCTCCGAGTACGAGGGCAAGTCCACCACCACGGACAAGACCAAGCTGCGCGACGACGCCACCGACGCGGCCAGCATCCGCATCGTGGACCCGAACGTCGTCTCGCCGACGTTCCAGCAGCTCCAGCAGATCCGGAACTACTACGCGTTCCCGACCAACCTGGACGTCGACCGGTACAGCAAGGACGGCGCGGACCAGGACACGGTCATCGGTCTGCGCGAGCTGAACCTCAACGGCATCCCGAAGAACAACTGGATCAACGACCACTTCCGTTACACCCACGGGTACGGAGCGGTCGCCGCCAAGGGCACCGAGGTCGACTCGCAGGGCCGCCCGGTCTTCACCGAGTCCGACCTGCCGTCCAAGGGCGACCTCGGGACATACCAGCAGCGGATCTACTACGGCGAGAAGACCAACACGTACTCCATCGTCGGCGGTCCCCAGAAGGAGATCGACTACTCCGACGACAACGGTGAGAAGACCTTCAGCTACACGGGCAAGAGCGGGATCAACCTCTCCAGCCCGGTCAACCGGGCCGCGTACGCGGTGGCCTTCAACGAGCCGCAGATCCTCTACTCCGGAGCCATCGGCGAGGGTTCGCGGATCCTGTACAACCGCACCCCCAAGGAGCGCGTCGAGGCGGTCGCCCCGTGGCTGACCATCGACGGCGACGCCTACCCGGCGGTCGTGGGCGGCGAGATCCAGTGGATCGTCGACGCGTACACCACCACCAACGGATACCCGTACGCCTCGCGTACGACCCTGGGCGACACGACGGCCGACTCGCTGACCGCGAACAACAACTCGCGCGCGGTGGTGGCCCAGCAGAACCAGGTCAACTACATCCGCAACTCGGTCAAGGCGACGGTCGACGCGTACACCGGCGAGGTCAAGCTCTACCAGTGGGACACCCGGGACCCGGTCCTCAAGACCTGGATGAAGGCGTTCCCGGGCACGGTCGAGTCCAAGGCCGACATCCCGCAGTCGCTGATGGATCATCTGCGCTACCCGCAGGACCTGTTCAAAGTCCAGCGCGAACTGCTCAGCCGCTACCACGTCGAGGACGCGCAGACGTTCCTCAGCGGCAGCGAGGTGTGGCAGGTGCCCAACGACCCGACCAACAAGTCGGGCGACGCGGTACCGCCGTACTACCTGAGCATGAAGATGCCCGACCAGACGTCGCAGACGTTCTCGTTGACGACGACGTTCACGCCCAACGGCCGGGACAACCTCAGCGCGTTCATGTCGGTCGACGCCGAGGCGGGCACCAGCGACTACGGCAAGATCAGAATTCTGAAACTGCCGACGAACACCACGGTCAACGGGCCCAAACAGGTGCAGAGCCAGTTCAACTCCAAACCGGACATCGCCGAGACGATCAGCCTGCTCAGCCGCGGTGACTCCGATGTCGAGTACGGCAACCTGCTGGCGGTGCCACTCGACGGCGAACTGCTGTACGTGGAGCCGGTGTACGTGCGCGGTGGCGGTCTGAAGTACCCGCTGCTGCGGAAGGTGCTGGTGACCTACGGCGGCAACACCGCCTTCGAGAACACCCTCGGCGAGGCCCTCGACAAGGTCTTCGAAGCGGACGGTTCGACCACCGAGCCACCACCGGACGAGGGCGATACGACCACTCCGCCACCGACGTCCGCCAACCCCACGGTCCAGGAGGCGTTGAACGATGCCCAGGAGGCCTTCGACGCCGGCCAGGAGGCCCTGAAGAAGAACGACTGGCAGGCGTACGGCGAGGCGCAGAAGGACCTGGAGGCGGCACTGCGACGGGCCGAGGCGGCGCAGGCGGCCGCCGACAAGAACGGCGACGCCCCCGCTCCCGGCGGCAGTGCGAGCCCGAGCGGCAGTCCGAGTCCCAGTGGCAGCCCCGACAGCAGCTGAGCGAAAAGCCCACCTCGCGCCGTGGTACGGTTGCATCACAACGGCGCGGGGTGGAGCAGCTCGGTAGCTCGCTGGGCTCATAACCCAGAGGTCGCAGGTTCAAATCCTGTCCCCGCTACTGAAGTCGACGACGTGAGTCGTCTACCGGCAAAGGCCCGGATCCTGAAAAGGATCCGGGCCTTTGTGGTGTGCGAACGCATGTGCCGACACGGTGGACGGCCGTGCCGCCGAGGGGAGTTGGGGTGATCTGTGTTTGACTTGTCTCTCTGTGGGCATGTCGACAAAACGCTGTAGTGACCTCAATGGCTGCGGTATACCAGGTGTACCCAGGTTGCAGGTGGTGCGACGATGGACGTTATGGGGGACAAGGCAACTCTGTTCGAGACAGGGCGTTTTGTGCAACCTTCCGGGCAGGACGAGGTCGGGGAGGCAGCTGAGGATGCTGCCGAGGAGATCCGTCAGAGACTCGCCGCCGAAGCCGGCGACGTCGAGGCGATGAGCGTCCTCGGGGCCATGCTGCTGCGCCGTGGTGATCTCGACGGAGCCGAACCCCATCTGCGTGCCGCCACCGCGGCCGGTGACCGGGCCGCCGCCAACAATCTGGGGGTCCTTCTCCATCAGCGCGGCTACGCCGACGATGCCGCCGGGTGGTGGCGGATCGCCGCCGTCGCCGGGTCCGCCGCGGCCGCGCACGCACTCGGGCGCCACCACCGTGAGCGGGGCGACGAGCCCGCCGCGGAGTACTGGCTGCGCCAGTCCGCCGAGCAGGGGCACACGCTCGGCGCGTACGCGCTCGCCGATCTGCTGGAGCACCGGGGGGACGCCGGGGCCGAGCGGTGGATGCGGACCGCGGCCGAGCGGGGGCACCGCGAGGCGGCGTACCGGCTGGCGCGCGCGCTCGATCGCAGGGCCGCGCGCGAGGCGGAGTCCGGAACCGACAGCGGTGCCGCCGCGGCGGAGGAGGCCGAGCAGTGGTACCGGCAGGCCGCCGCGCGCGGTCACCGGCGGGCGGCGCTGCACCTCGGGGCGATCCTGGAGAAGCGCGGCGAGCTCAAGGAGGCCGGGCGTTGGTACCTGACGTCCGCCAAGGACGGCGAGGCGCGGGCCGCGTGCGCGCTCGGCTTCCTGCTGCGGGACGCCGGCGACACCGAGAGCGCGGCCGTGTGGTGGCTGCGGGCCGCGCAGGACGGCGACGGCAACGCGGCGAACGCGCTGGGCGCGCTGCACGCCGAGCGCGGTGAGACGCAGACCGCCGAGCGGTGGTACCGGGCCGCGATGGACGCCGGGGACGACAACGGGGCGTACAACCTCGGCCTGCTCTGCGCCGAGCAGGGGCGGACCGCGCAGGCGGAGCAGTGGTACCGGCGGGCCGCGTACGCCGGGCACCGGGAGGCGGCGAACGCGCTGGCGATCCTGCTGCTCCAGGGCGGGGACGCGACCGGGGCGGAGCCGTGGTTCTCCAAGGCCGCGGAGGCGGGGAGCGTGGACGCCGCGTTCAACTTGGGGATCCTGTTCGCCGGGCGGGGTGAGGAGCCGGTCGCGCTGCGGTGGTACGAGCGGGCGGCGGCCGCCGGGCACACCGAGGCGGCGTTGCAGGTCGGGATCGCGCGGCTGCGGGACGGGGACGAGCGGGAGGCGGAGCGGCATCTGCGGTGTGCGGCGGGGCGGGGGAGTGCCGAGGCCGCGTACCGGCTGGCCACCGTGCTGGACGCGCGGCGCCCGCCGGCGCCCGCGCATGAGCTCGGGGAGTCGGTGCACGAGAAGAGCGAGTGCGAGGAGTGGTACGAGCGGGCGGCGTCCCAGGGGCACCGGCGGGCACAGGTGCGGGTCGGAATGCTGGCGGCGGCCCGGGGGGACGTGGTGGAGGCGGCCCGCTGGTACCGGGAGGCGGCCGAGGCCGGGTCTCGCAACGGGGCGTTCAATCTGGGGCTGCTGCTCGCCCGGGAGGGGAGCGAGCCGGAGGCCGCGGTGTGGTGGACGCGGGCGGCTGATGCCGGGCACGGGCGGGCCGCGTTGCGGCTCGCGCTCGTCTACGCGCGTCGGGGTGAGCTGGCGGAGGGGCAGCGGTGGGCGGATCGGGCGGTGACGCTCGGGCCGAGGGAGGTCACGGAGCGGGCGGCTCGGTTGCGGGATGCGTTGCGGCAGGAACTGTCGGCGTGACGCACGGCGGCGGCGACGTTGCGGTGAGGCGGAGCCGTGAAGTGGGGCCGGGGATCGGCCGGGCTGTGGCGCGCGGCCTTCTTGGCGGACGCCGGGCGGGTCGGGTGGGGCTCGGGTGTCGTGAGAGGGGGTGACGGGACTGATTTGCCTCTGTCCGCTGTCTTGACGTAACGTTGCATTCATCGCCGCGGGGTGGAGCAGCTCGGTAGCTCGCTGGGCTCATAACCCAGAGGTCGCAGGTTCAAATCCTGTCCCCGCTACTGACGGCCGAGGGCCGGAATCCGAAAGGGTTCCGGCCCTCGGTGTTTTCCGGCTACGGCCAGTCGGCGAGGCTCATGCGGGCCGGCCGCGTGTCGGCGAGGGCGTTCGCCTCGCGGCGCGGGGCGCGCGGCCGACGGTGCGGGTCAACCCGGTGGCGTGGAGTCCGGGGTGCGGATCTCCCACGGTGGCTCCTCGCGGAGTGCGGTACGGGCGGGGGTGCCGCACGGCGATATGACGACCCGTCGGATACGGGAAGCCCGTACGCCGCAGAAAGCCCCGGCACCCATCGGTGCCGGGGCTTTCGGAGGGAACTCTTACGCCGCCGCGCAGTTCGGGCACACGCCCCGGTACGTCACCTCGACGTCCGAGACCGTGAAGCCGAAGCGCTCCGTGTCGGGGAGGTCGGCCAGCGGGTTGCCGGTGGGGTGGACGTCCCGGATGGCGCCGCACTGGGCGCAGACCAGGTGGTGGTGGGGCTGGTGCGCGTTGGGGTCGTACCGCTTGGCCCGCTGGTCGGTGGCGACCTCGAGCACCTCGCCGAGGGAGACCAGCTCGCCCAGGGTGTTGTAGACGGTCGCCCGGGAGATCTCGGGCAGCTTCGCGACAGCCCTGGCGTGGACCTCGTCGGCCGTCAGGTGGACGTGTTCGCCGTCGAGGACCTCGGCCACGACGCGCCGCTGCGCGGTCATCCGCCATCCGCGTCCACGCAGCCGTTCCAGTAGGTCACTCATACGCACCAGCCTAACAGCAAGGAGGACCAGGATGGGAACTGGTGTGACTTTGGATCTCTGCTTGACTTGGACTCTGTCCAATGTAGGATCGAGACTGGCTTCGGCCGAGTGACAGGAACAGCAAGGATTGGCGCAGGAGGCGTACGTGACGCAGGGACCGCTTACGACGGAGGCCGGAGCTCCGGTCGCCGACAATCAGAACAGCGAGACCGCGGGTGTCGGCGGCCCCGTGCTCGTCCAGGACCAGCTCCTGCTGGAGAAGCTGGCCCACTTCAACCGCGAGCGCATCCCGGAGCGCGTGGTGCACGCCCGCGGCGCCGGCGCCTACGGCACCTTCACGCTCACCCGTGACGTCTCCCCGTACACCCGCGCCGCGTTCCTCTCCGAGGTCGGCAAGCAGACGGAGACGTTCCTGCGGTTCTCGACCGTGGCCGGCAGCCTTGGTGCCGCGGACGCCGTCCGTGACCCGCGCGGCTGGGCGCTGAAGTTCTACACCGAAGAGGGCAACTACGACCTCGTCGGGAACAATACCCCGGTGTTCTTCATCAGGGACGCGATCAAGTTCCCCGACTTCATCCACACCCAGAAGCGCGACCCGTACACGGGCAGCCAGGAGGCGGACAACGTCTGGGACTTCTGGGGTCTGTCGCCCGAGTCGACCCACCAGGTGACCTGGCTGTTCGGCGACCGCGGCATTCCCGCCTCGTACCGCCACATGGACGGCTTCGGCTCGCACACCTACCAGTGGAACAACGAGGCCGGCGAGGTCTTCTGGGTCAAGTACCACTTCAAGACCGACCAGGGCATCAAGAACCTCACCCAGGACGAGGCCAACCGGCTCGCCGGTGAGGACCCCGACTCCCACCAGCGCGACCTGCGGGAGGCCATCGAGCGCGGTGACTTCCCGACCTGGACCGTGCAGGTGCAGATCATGCCGGCGGCGGAAGCGGCGACGTACCGCTTCAACCCGTTCGACCTCACCAAGGTGTGGCCGCACGCGGACTACCCGCCGATCACCATCGGCAAGCTGGAGCTCAACCGGAACCCGGAGAACATCTTCGCCGAGGTCGAGCAGTCGATCTTCAGCCCGGCGCACTTCGTGCCCGGCATCGGGCCCTCGCCCGACAAGATGCTCCAGGGCCGCCTGTTCGCGTACGGCGACGCCCACCGCTACCGCGTCGGCATCAACGCCGACCACCTGCCGGTGAACCGGCCGCACGCCACCGTGGCGCGCACCCATTCCCGGGACGGCCTCCTGTACGACGGCCGTCACGGGGGCGCGAAGAACTACGAGCCGAACAGCTTCGGCGGGCCGCTCCAGACGGGCCGTCCGCTGTGGTCCGCCACGGCCGTGACCGGTGACACGGGCAACCACCCGACCCCGGTGCACGCCGAGGACGACGACTTCGTGCAGGCGGGCAATCTCTACCGCCTGATGTCCGAGGACGAGAAGCAGCGCCTGATCGGCAACCTGGCGGGCTTCATCGCCAAGGTCTCGCGGGACGACATCGCCAAGCGCGCGATCGAGAACTTCCGTCAGGCCGACGAAGACTACGGCAAGCGGCTGGAGGCCGCGGTCCAGGCCCTGCGCGGCTGAACGAACACCCAGCACTGGATCGCTTGTCGTGAGCGGACGGGCCGGACCTCCCGCACGGGAGGGCCGGCCCGTCCGTGCGTTCAGGCCGGCACCCGCTGCTGTGCCGGGGTCCAGCAGCGGATGATGTCGCGGACCGAGACGATGCCGACCGGCTCGTCGCGGTCCAGGACGATCAGGTGGCGGAAGCCGCCGTGCGTCATGGCGCCGGCCGCGTCGTCCAGGGTCCAGGCCGGGGTGGCGAAGACGACGTCGGTGGTGGTGTGGGCGTGGACGTACTCCGTGTCGGGGCTCTGGCCGAGGCCGACGGAGTCGAGGACGTCGCGTTCGGTGAGGATGCCGATGCCGCCGGCGTCGGGATCGAGGACCACGGCCGCGCCGACCCGGCGGGCGGACATCAGGGCGGCGGCCTGGCGGAGGGTGTGGGTGGGGCCGATGGTGAGGACGACCTTGCTCATGGCGTCGCGGACCAGCATGGGTTCCGAGTCACCTCCAATGAGAGCGCCGAGCGGGTTCAGGCCCGGAGTCGCAGGCACCCGTTCAACACTTCACAAGTTCACAAGTGAGGGTGCTCTCAGAGTGGCAGGCAAAGCGGAGACCAACAAGAGGGCGCACGCGGCCAATTGAGGGCGCGCGCGCTCGTGTGTGCCTCACATCGGCTCGATGACGTTCTTGCGCGAGTGCCGGTAGACCACCGAGGTGCGTACGTCCGCGAGTTCCTTCCGTTCGGTCAGCTTGTCCAGGACCACCGCGTGCAGATGGTCGGCGTCGCGAACGGCCACGTGGATGAGGAAGTCGTCGGTGCCCGTCAGTACGAAGACCGCGATCACCTCGGGCATCCGCGCCACGAAGGCCTGGAACTGCTCGATGACCGCACGTGTCGGCGGCCGGACCCGCACGGCGATGATCGCCTGCAGTCCCCGGCCGAGCGAGGGCAGGTCCACCTCGGCGTGGAACCCGAGCAGCGCGCCGCGTTCGCGAAGGGAGCGCACCCGCTCCAGGCAGGTGGAGGGGGCGATCCCCAGTTCCTGTGCCAGATCCCGGTTGGTGCGCCGACCGTCTTGCTGCAGAAGCCGCAGCAGCGCCGAATCTAGTTCATCCATGTTCCGTCAATCTCCCGTGATTCCGAATGAGATTCGGCAAGCGTGCCACGTTCCTGGACTCCTTGCTAGCGTCCTCGGCGAAATCCCGTTCATGGTTCGCGTCCACGGGGCGGTCCATGCGGAGTCGGGGAGTACGGACGACAAGGGGGCACCAGCGGTGGACGAGCGGAGGACAAGGGTGGTGGCGGTGTGTGCCGTCATGGCGGCCGCGCTGCTCTGGAGCAGCTCGTACGCGGTGACCAAGGAGGTGCTGGCGGACGTCGGACCGCTGACCATCGGGGCCGTCCGCTTCACGATCGCGGCCGTGCTGCTCGGGATCATGGTGCGGGTGCGCCGTAAGCCGGCCGCCCGGCCGGACGCCCGGCAGCGGCGGTTGATCCACCTGAGCGGCCTGCTCGGCATCACGGTCTACTTCGTGCTGGAGAACATCGGCGTCGAGCTGTCGACCGCCTCCGACGCCTCCCTCATCGTGGCCTCCTATCCGCTGATGACCATGCTCGTGGAGCTGGTGGTCCTGCGGACCGGGATGCCGCTGCTCCGGCTCGGCGGCGTGCTGCTCGCCGCGGGGGGAGCCTTCCTGGTCGTGCGCAACGGGGCGGAGGTCGGAGGCGGCGCGCGCTGGTTCGGCGATGTCCTGCTGCTGCTCGGCGGTCTGGTGTGGGCCGGGTACAACGTGCTGGGCACGTACGCGGGCCGCGGGCAGGACGCGGTGAGCCTCACCTACCACCAGACCGTCGCGGGCGCCGTCGGGTTCCTGCTCGCCTCGCTCCTGGAGGCCGGGGACTGGCGGGTGCCGGACGCCACCGCCTCGGCGCTGCTCGCCTACCTGGCCGTGGCGTGTTCCGTCGGCGGCTTCCTGCTCTACAACTACGGCCTGCGCCGGATGCCCTCGAGCGTCGCGGTCAGCATCCTCAACCTGGTACCGGTGTTCGGTGTGCTCGGCGCGGTGGTGGTCAACGGAGAGACGGTCCGGCTCGCGCAGGTCCTCGGCGGCGTGGTCATCATCGCCGGTGTGGCACTCGGGCTGGTCGAGCGTCGAACGGCCGTGGGGAGCACCCCGGTTCCCGGGCCGGCCCCGGTCGGCGAGCGCGCCTGAAGAGGTCCGTCCTGAGGGCCGCCACCCGGGCCAGAACCAGAAACCAGGAAAAAAAGGGGAGCCCCCGCGTGCCGCGTCAGTAGCGCTCGTTGAGATACCCCAGGAACTCGTCGTGGAGCAGGCCGTTCGACGCCGCCGCGTTGCCGCTGTGCGGGCCGGGACGGCCGTCCAGGCCGGTGAAGGTGCCGCCGGCCTCCGTCACGATGACCGCGTTCGCGGCCATGTCCCAGAGGGACAGCTCGGGTTCGGCACACATGTCCACCGAGCCCTCGGCGACCATCATGTACGGCCAGAAGTCGCCGTACGCGCGCGTGCGCCACACCTCGCGGGTCAGGTCCAGGAAGCCGCCCAGGCGCCCCTGGTCCTCCCAGCCGGTGAGCGAGGAGTACGCGAAGGAGGCGTCGGAGAGCTTCGAGACTCGGGAGACGTGCAGCCGGGAGGCCGAGGTGAGGCTGCGGCCGGAGAAGGCGCCGTGCCCCTTCGCGGCCCACCAGCGGCGGCCGAGGGCGGGGGCGGAGACGACCCCCACGACGGGCTGGTAGCCGCCCTCCGCCGCCTCCATCAGGGAGATCAGGGTGGCCCAGACGGGGACACCGCGGACGTAGTTCTTGGTGCCGTCGATGGGGTCGATGACCCAGCGGCGGGGACCGGTGCCCTCGATGCCGTACTCCTCGCCGAGGATCGCGTCACGCGGACGGGCACGCTGGAGCTGGCCGCGGATGAGTTCCTCCGCGGCCTTGTCCGCTTCGCTGACCGGAGTCATGTCCGGCTTCGTCTCGACCTTGAGGTCGAGGGCCTTGAAGCGGGCCATGGTCGCCGCGTCCGCCGCGTCCGCGAGGACGTGGGCGAGGCGGAGGTCGTCGTGGTAGTCGGGCATGGAGGAACGGTATCTGCCGTGGTGGGTACGGGCTACAGGGGGCCCGGACGGGGGCGGCGCCCGGGACGGCAGCTCGCGCCCGCCTGCCGGACGCGCTCCCGGGCACCCCCGCGAACCCTTGACAGTGACTCTGTGCGCGTCAAATCTGGGCGCAGAGCCGATCGCCCCGGGAGGCGACGATGCCTGCAGCGCGGGAATCCCTGCTGGACGCCGCTTACACGGCGCTGGCGCGCCGGCCGTGGTCCGCCGTGCGGATGGTGGACGTGGCCGCGGCGGCCGGAGTGTCCCGGCAGACGCTGTACAACGAGTTCGGCAGCAAGGAAGGGCTCGCCCGCGCGCTCGTCCGCAGAGAGGCGGACGGCTATCTCACCGGCGTCGAACGGGCGCTGACCGGACCCGGCGACGCCCGGGAGCGGCTGACCGCGACCGCCGAGTGGACCGCCACCACCGCCCGGGAGAACGTGCTCGTACGGGCCTTGCTGACCGGCTGCTGGAGCGAGCGGCTGCCCGCGCCGACGCTGAAGGCCGTGCCCTCCTCCTCGGCGGTGCCCGCGCAGCGCCGGGCGGACGGCCCGCTGCCGTCCCCCGGCGACTTCGTGGCCCTCGTCCGTGACCGGGCCGTCACCGTGCTCCTGGGACCCGGCACGCCCGCGCCGGACGCCGCCGAGCTGGCCCGCTGCTGCGAACTCGTCGTCCGGCTCGCGCTGTCCTGCGTGGCGGCACCGCCCGGCGAGGGCGGCGTGGCGGATCTCCTACGGAGCGCGCTGCCCCGGCAGTTGACGCCCTGAGCGCGGTGGGCCGCCGCTCCGGCTGCCGCCTAGTGAGCCGATCCCGACAGCTGGAGCCCGATCACACCGATGATCACCAGGCTGATCGAGACGATCTTCAGCGTCGAGACGAGGTCACCGAGGAAGACCATGCCGTAGATCGCGGTGCCCGCCGCGCCGATGCCCGTCCACACGGCGTACGCCGGGCCCACGTCGAGCTTCTTCAGGGCCAGGGTCAGCAGACCGAAGCTGCCGAGCGCGAAGGCGCAGAACGCGATCGTCGGCCAGAGTCTGGTGAAGCCGTGCGACAACTTCAGACAGACGGCGAAACCGGTCTCCAGGAACCCCGCCACAACGACCAGCAGCCACGCCATGTGCTGTCCTCCCGTACGTCCACGTGTCCCAGCGTCTTGTGACCGCTTCGTCTGGCTCTGGTCAGGCCCGGATCCGGCTCGGTGATTATGCCCTTACCTGACCTGCCCGGGGACAAACAACGCGGAGGTCAGTCGCCTTCCGTCCGCTCCCTCGTGGACAGCAGCCGGCGCAGTGAGTACAGCCGGGCCGGGTCCGCGTGGCCCTCGGCCACCCAGGCGTCCAGCGCGCAGTCCGGCTCGTCGTGGCTGCACGCGCGAGGGCAGCCCTCCGTGCCGGGCTCCAGGTCCGGGAAGGCGTTGATCACGCGGGACGGGTCCACGTGGTGCAGACCGAACGACCGGACGCCCGGGGTGTCGACCACCCAGCCCGCGCCACCCGCCAGCGGCAGCGCCAGCGCGGAGGTCGTGGTGTGCCGGCCGCGGCCCGTCACCGCGTTGACGTGGCCGGTCGAACGCCGCTGCTCCTGCGGGACCAGCGCGTTGACCAGCGTGGTCTTGCCGACGCCCGAGTGGCCGACGAACGCGGTGATCTTCCCGTCGAGCTGCTCGCGCACCCGGGCCACCGCCGTGCCGTTCTCCAGTTCCTCGCGGCTGGTGACGACGTACGGGATGTCCAGGTGGCCGTACAGCTCCAGGAGTTTGTCGGGCGAGGCGAGGTCCGACTTCGTCATGACCAGGAGCGGGTCCAGGCCGGCGTCGAACGCCGCCACCAGGCAGCGGTCGATCAGGCGCGGGCGGGGTTCCGGGTCGGCCAGGGCCGTGACGATGGCGAGCTGGTCGGCGTTGGCGACGACCACGCGCTCGTAGGGATCGTCGTCGTCCGCCGTGCGGCGCAGGACGGACGTGCGCTCCTCGATGCGGACGATACGGGCGAGCGTGTCCTTCATACCGGTGAGGTCACCGACGATGGCCACCCGGTCGCCGACCACCGCCGCCTTGCGGCCGAGTTCACGGGCCTTCATCGCCAGCACGATCCGGTCGTCGACGAGGCAGGTGAGCCGGCCCCGGTCGACGGTGAGGACCATGCCCTCGACCGCGTCCTCGTGCTTGGGCCGGGTGTGCGTCCGGGGCCGGTTGCCCTTGCGGTTCGGACGCGAGCGGATGTCGTCCTCGTCGGTGTTCTTGCCGTAGCGGCGCATGGATGGTCCCTACGCCCCGAGCATCCCGGTCCACAGATCGGGAAAGTCCGGCAGCGTCTTCGCCGTCGTCGCCACGTTCTCGATCTGCACGCCCTCGACCGCCAGGCCGATGATCGCGCCGGCCGTCGCCATGCGGTGGTCCTCGTAGGTGTGGAAGATCCCGCCGTGCAGCCGACGCGGGCGGATGTGCAGGCCGTCGGCGGACTCGGTGACGTCACCGCCGAGTTCGTTGATCTCCTTGGTGAGCGCGGCCAGCCGGTCGGTCTCGTGCAGCCGCAGGTGGGCCACGCCCCGCAGCGTGGACGGGGAGTCCGCGAGGGCCGCGACCGCAGCGATGCCCGGGGTCAGCTCGCCGACCTCGCTCAGGTCCACGTCGATGCCGTGGACCGTGCCCGAGCCGGTGAACTCCAGGCCGTACTCGGTCAGTTCGCAGGAACCGCCCATCTCGGTGAAGATCTCGCGCAGCCGGTCACCGGGCTGGGTGGTGCGGGCCGGCCAGTCCGGGACGACGACCTTGCCGCCGGTCACCAGGGCCGCCGCCAGGAACGGCTGGGCGTTGGACAGGTCCGGCTCGATCGTCAGGTCCCGGCCCAGCAGGGCACCCGGGGTGACCCGCCAGACGTTCGGCTCGCCGCCCGACTCCGGGCTGTCCACCTGGGCGCCGACCGCGCGCAGCATGTCGACCGTCATGCGGATGTGCGGCATGGAGGGGAGCGTGGAGCCCGTGTGGCGGACCTCCACACCCTGGTTGAAACGCGGGCCGGAGAGCAGGAGGGCGCTCACGAACTGGGACGACGAGGACGCGTCGATCTCCACCGGACCGCCGTCCAGGGCACCCCCGCCGTGGACCGTCAGCGGCAGCGCGCCGCGGCCGTCGTCGTCGATCCGGGCGCCGAGGACGCGCAGGGCGTCGATCACGCCGTTCAGGGGACGCTCGTACGACCTCGGATCGCCGTCGAAGCGGATGGGACCGTCGGCCAGCGCGGCGACCGGCGGCAGGAAGCGCATCACCGTGCCGGCGTTGCCGACGTCGACCGTGACGGGGCCGCGCAGGCCGGCAGGCAGCACCCGCCAGGTCTCGCCCGTGCCGTCGGGGCCCACGCCCTCCTCGATGCCGACACCCATCTCGCGCAGCGCGGCGGCCATCAGGAGCGTGTCCCGGGAGCGCAGCGGGCGGCGCAGCCAGCCCGGCTCGGAGGCGAGGGAGGCCAGCACCAGGGCGCGGTTGGTGACCGACTTCGACCCGGGCACGTGGACCGTCGCGTGGACGGCTCCGCTCGCGTGCGGGGCGGGCCAGAGGCCGGTGTGTGCGGGGTTAACGGTCATGGCCCCCACTTTAATGGTTGGGCAGGGGCGGGGATCTTGATCAAAAAAGGCGGAACCGAGAGCCGCACCGCGACGGGGACCATGCCACGCATATATGCGCCCGGCTCCGGCCGCGCCGCGGCGGGGGCGTCGTCGCCCCGGGACCCGAGAGCTCCCGGGCGGAGCGGGCCGACCGGGTCCGCGGTGTCGATTCGGGGTTTTTCAATTCCTTCGGGACAAATGGAAACTGCCTTACGGAATTCCTGTGGCCGCGCTAAGATCATCTCCGCATCACCTCAGAGATTCGGAGTCTTCCGTGCCTTCCCTGCGTCGCACCTTTATCGCCGCACTTCCCGTCGTGGCGGCTTTCGCCACCGTTCTGCCCACGTCCACGGCGGCCAGCGCCTCGGCCGGGATATCGTGTACGGCCACGAATTGCGCACGATTCTTCTACAACAGCAACCGGCAGGGTTCCTCGACCTACTTCAACGCCGACAACGTCCCGGACTTCGCCGGCTACACCTTCCTCACCTCGGGGACCGGCAAGGGCCTGGCCGTCAAGAACAACGCCGCCAGCGCGCTGAACGACTCGCCCAACCTCATGACCGTGTACTACAGCAGCAACTACGGCGGGGCGTGCGACACCCTGTCGGCCTACGCCATCGCCGACCAGCTGCACTACACGTACAACGAGAACGCGTCGTTCCGCTGGAACGTGACCCGCTCCGACTGCTACGACTTCTAGTCGATCCGAGCGGAATTCATCGAGAAAGGCCCTGCGCGGAAATCGCGCAGGGCCTTGCCGGTACACATTCTCCGTACGTGTCCGGTGGGCGTCACACTTCCAGCAGCCAGCGACCGCCGCCTATCAGCGAGCACAGCGACACCGCGTGGAAGAGGAACAGCCACAATCCCGCCGGCACATGCGTGAGACGGGACAACTGGTCCGCGTCCGAGTCGCCCGCGCCGCCGCGGGAGCGCTTGGCCTGGAGCTCGAAGGCCGGGCGCACTCCGCCGAGCAGCAGGAACCACACCACCGCGTACGCGAACGCCGCCTGCACCTGCGGACCGGCCAGCCAGGACACCACCACGAACGTGCCGCCCGTGAGAACCACCGTGAGCGCTCCGTAGGCGTTGCGGATCATCACCAGCATCGCCACCAGCAGGATCGTGGCCAGCCACAGCAGCGCGGTGATGTGACCGGCGCCGAGCAGCGCGGCACCGCCGAGGCCGAGCAGCGGCGGCGCGGTGTAGCCGGAGGCCGCGGTGAGGATCATGCCGAGGCCGTGCGGCTTGCCGCGGCTGACGGTCAGGCCGCTGGTGTCGGAGTGGAGCCGTATGCCGGTGAGGGTGCGGCCGGTGAGCAGCGCGACCAGGCCGTGGCCGCCCTCGTGCGCGATGGTGATGGCGTTGCGCGACAGGCGCCACAGCCCGTGCGGGACGACCACGGCGAGCGCGGCGACCAGCGTCGCGAGGACCACCCACAGGTCAGGGTCGGGCTGGCCGCCGAAGATCTCGTCCCAGAGCGAGGCGAGCGAGTCGGTTGCGGTGGTGTGCATGTTCGGCAGTGGCTCCCGTAGGTCGGTGAACAGGGGCGGGCCGGCGCGCGGCGCCATCGTCGAGGGGTGGTGGCCGGGCGACGGGTGGGCCTGGCAGTCTGGCACGTATGTGCGGACGGTATGCATCGAGTCGTGGGCCCGGGGATCTCGCAGGAATCTTCGAGATCGAGAAGTGGGAACCCGAGGAGACCCTGGAGCCCGACTACAACGTCGCCCCCACCAAGGAGGTCTACGCCGTCCTCGACCGTCCGGTGAAGGACGTCGACGACCCGCGTCCGGTTCGGCAGCTGCGGAAGCTGAGATGGGGCCTGGTGCCGAGCTGGTCCAAGACCCCCGAGGGCGCGGCCCGCATGATCAACGCGCGCGCGGAGACCGTCCACGAGAAGCCGTCGTACCGGCGCGCCTTCGCCACCCGGCGCTGCATCGTCCCCGCCGACGGCTACTACGAGTGGGTCACCGGCAAGCAGGAACGGGACCTGGAGGTCGAGGGACGGAAGAAGCGGCCGCGCAAGCAGCCGTACTTCGTGCTCCCCGCCGACGGCTCCGTGTTCGCGATGGCCGGGCTGTACGAGTTCTGGCGGGACAGGACCCTGCCCGACGACCACCCTCGGGCCTGGTGGGCGACCTGCTCCGTGATCACCACCGAGGCCGAGACCGGCCCGCTCGCGGTGGCGCCCGGACAGGGACCGCACTCGCTGGCCGAGATCCACCCCAGGATGCCGCTGATGCTGACCCCGGACCGCTGGGACGCGTGGCTGGACCCGGCCCGCACGGACCCCGACGAGCTGCGCCCGCTGCTCGCCCCGCCGCCCGGGGGACTGATGCGGGCGTACCCGGTGACCACCGCGGTCAGCAACGTCCGCAACAACGGACCGGAGCTGCTGAAGGAGCTGGAAGGGCCCGAAGAGGGCACACTCTTCTGACGTGACGCAGATCATCGAGACGGACGCGGGCGCGGCCCGCATCACCTGGCACGAGGCGCGGCGGGCGCGGCTGGTCCTGGCGGTGAGCCACGGCGCCGGGGGCGGCATCGAGGCACGCGACCTCCAGGCGCTCGCCCGGACCCTCCCGGCGCACGGTGTGACCGTCGCCCTCGTCGAGCAGCCCTGGCGGGTGGCCGGCAAGAAGCTGGCGCCCGCGCCGAAGACGCTGGACGTGGGCTGGCGCGGCGTCTGGCCGGCGCTCACCGGGCCCGGCCTGCCGGTGATCTCCGGCGGCCGCAGCGCGGGGGCGCGGGTGGCCTGTCGTACGGCCACCGAGCTGGGCGCGCACGCCGTGCTGGCGCTCAGCTTCCCGCTGCACCCGCCGGGCAGGCCGGAGAAGTCCCGCGCGGCCGAGCTGCTGGGCGCCGGGGTGCCCACCCTCGTCGTGCAAGGGGGCAACGACCCGTTCGGGAGGCCGGAGGAGTTCCCCGAGGGGACGTACGAACTGGTCGGGGTGCCGAACGGCGATCACGGCTTCGCCGTGCCGAAAAAGGCGGACCTCACCCAGGAGCAGGCCGTGGCGATCGTCACCGGCGCGATCGCGCAGTGGGCCGGGTCACTGGGGTAAAGGCCCGGGAATGTTGCGGACGGGCCCTCTGTTGAGGCGGACACAAGCGCTGAAACACCAGCATCGAACGTCGTGGAGAGGAAGCCCGCCGCATGGGTTCCACCTACTGCCCGAGCCGCAGCAGCCGCGCCGGTCTGGACTGGACGGTGCTGCCCGCGGCCAGGACCGCCCCTGTTCGGGCGGCTGGCGGGCCGGATGGGCAAGCGCCGCCGACCCCCCGTCGTCTATCCTCCGATTCTGGCGGGACCGGTCTCGGCCCCGTCCGGAATCTTGAGGAGGTGGGTCCGGTCACCGGTACCGACGCAGGGACCGAACACGGCCAGGCGGAGCAGCCCGAGGGCCAGGGCAGCAGGGGCACGGAGTCGACCGCGGAGCGCACCGCGCGCTTCGAGCGGGACGCGCTCGAGTTCCTCGACCAGATGTACTCGGCCGCGCTGCGCATGACGCGCAACCCGGCCGACGCCGAGGACCTGGTGCAGGAGACGTACGCCAAGGCGTACGCGTCCTTCCACCAGTTCCGCGAGGGGACCAATCTCAAGGCGTGGCTGTACCGGATCCTCACGAACACCTTCATCAACTCGTACCGCAAGAAGCAGCGCGAGCCCCAGCGCTCCGCGGCCGAGGAGATCGAGGACTGGCAGCTCGCCCGTGCCGAGTCGCACATGTCGACGGGTCTGCGCTCCGCGGAGTCGCAGGCACTCGACCACCTGCCTGACTCGGACGTGAAGGAAGCGCTCCAGGCGATCCCCGAGGAGTTCCGCATCGCCGTCTATCTCGCCGATGTCGAGGGCTTTGCGTACAAGGAGATCGCGGACATCATGGGGACGCCCATCGGTACGGTGATGTCCCGGCTGCACCGGGGCCGCCGTCAACTGCGCGGCATGCTGGAGGACTACGCCCGTGAGCGCGGGCTGGTCCCGGCGGGCGCCGGAGAGTCGAACGAAGCGAAAGGCTCGGGCTCATGAGCTGCGGAGAGCCGCACGAGACGGACTGCGGTGAGGTACTCGATCATCTGTACGAGTTCCTCGACAGTGAGATGCCGGACGTCGATCGCGACAAGTTCAAGCAGCACTTCAAGGAGTGCTCGCCGTGCCTGGAGAAGTACGGCCTCGAACAGGCCGTGAAGAAGCTGGTCAAGCGGTGCTGCGGGCATGACGACGTGCCGAGCGACCTGCGCGCCAAGGTCCTGGGGCGGCTCGATCTGATCCGCTCCGGGCAGGCCGTGCCCGAGCACGACGTCACCGCGACCCCGCAGGACTCCTGAACCTCTCCCGGACCCGGGCCAGCGGGGCTGTCGTCACTCGAACGTGCTAATCCGCGGGTCATGAGCCCGCGTCACCCCCTCCCGTCGTCCTAGGCTCCGGACCCTGAGCAGGCGGCCGGGGAGGGGCGTGATGGAGGCGGTTCCGGCACGGGCCCGTGTGTACGTCGCCTCTGTCGTCGTCCTCGCACTGGTCTGCCTGGCCCCGCTGCCGGCCGTGCGGACGCCCTGGTGGGCGGTGGCCCTGCTCGCCCTGCTGTACGCCGGCTGCGAGCAGGCCGCCGCCCGCCGGCCGTTCACCGGGACCTTCTACCCCGTCCTGCTCGCCGGGGCCTTTCTGCTGCCCCCGCCCGCCGCCGCCCTGGTCGCGCTGCCGGGGGCGCTGCTGTCCCGCGCCGAGCAGCGGCCGCGGTGGCTGCGGCGGGTGTGGCGGGCGGCCCAGCTCGTCGTCGGCGTGTGGCTGGCCGCGCGCGTGCACTGGGCGCTGGGCGGACGGGACGCCGTCGTCGACGCCGACTTCCCGTACGCGCTCGCCCCGGCCGGCGCCGCGGTCCTCACGTTCTGCCTGGTGCTGAGCGTGCTCGACGCGGGGATCCGGACGCTCGCCGAAAGGGTCCCGGTACGGGCCCGGCAGGCGCTGTTCCCGCGCTCCCTCGCACCGGTCGCCGTGCACGGGCTCGCCGGGCTGATGATGGCCGTGCTCTGGCGCAGCCCCTACGGGCCCGTCGCCGCGCTGCTCGTGCTGCTGCCGATGTGCGTGTCCTGGTGGGTGTTCGCGCAGTACCACCGCGAGCGCGCCGCCCACCAGGCGACGATCCGGGCCCTCGTGCAGGCCGTCGACATCAAGGACGGCTACACGCGCGGGCACAGCGAGCGGGTCGGACAGGCGTCGATGATGATCGCCCGCGAACTCGGGATGGACGAGGGCCGCGTCGAGATGCTGCGGTTCGCCGGGATCCTGCACGACGTGGGCAAGCTGGGCGTGCCCACGCGGCTGCTGCGCAAGGACGGGCCGCTGACCCCCGAGGAACGCCGGGTGATCGAGCTGCATCCCGAGTACGGGCACGAGATGGTGCGCGGGATCTGCTTCCTCGGGGAGGCCCGGGCGGCCGTCCTGCACCACCATGAGCGGCTGGACGGGAGCGGGTACCCGTACGGCCTGAGGGGCGGCCAGATCCCGCAGTCCGCACGGGTGGTGGCGGTCGCGGACGCGTTCGACGCGATGACGTCCACGCGCTCCTACCGGCGGGCCCGGCCCGTGGACGCGGCTCTTGAGGAGCTGGAGCGGTGCGCCGGGACCCAGTTCGACCCCATGATGGTGACGGCCCTCGTGCGCGCGCTGGGCCGGCACGGCTGGCACCCCGCCGTCACCGCGGACGAGACCCCTCCGCCCCGTCCCCGCCCCCCGGTCTCCAGCCTGCCGGGAGCCCGCCGATGAGCGGCCGCCGGCCTCCGGTCCCGCTCGCCCTCATCCACACCTCCGCGGGACTCCTCGCCACCCTCTCCGTCGCCGCCACCCTCTGGACCGGCCTCGACGAACGCGGGGTCGCCCTCGCCTTCGGGGTGCTGGTCACCGTCGGTGAGCTCACCCGGTGGGCCGGCGCCCACGCCCGGGAGGCCGCGCCGCTGGGCGCCGCGGGCGCGCTGTCGTACGCCCTGCTGGGGGCGGACGCCGGGCAGCCGACGCGGCACGGAGCCCTCCAGGTCGTCGCCGTGGTGCTCGCCGCCTCCCTCCTCGGCAGCGTGCCGCACATCGCGCGGGGGCGGCCGAGCCTCGACCACCTGGCCCGGCGGGTGCTCACCGTCGGGTTCGCCGCCGTGTGCTTCCAGCCCCTCTGCAACCAGGGCACGTTCCGCGGCTGGGGCTCCGGCTACGCCCTGCTGCTGCTCGCGCTGCTCGCCCTCACCGCGCTGTGCGACGCCGTGCTCGCCGCCGCACTCGCGCACTCCCGGACCCGGTGGCCCTTCGGCCCGCTGCTGCGGGACGAGCTGCGGGCGCTGCGCGGGATCGGGTCCGCCGTCTGCGCGACCGGCGCCGTGATGGCGCTCGCGGTGGCCGTGGCCGGGCTGTGGGCGGTACCCGTGTTCTCGCTGCCGCTGCTGCTCACCCAGCTGTCCTTCCGGCGGTACGCCGCGGTCCGGGCCACCTACCGGCAGACCATCGCCTCCCTCGCCCGGGCCACCGAGATCGCCGGGTACACCCCGGCCGGGCACGCCCGCCGGGTCGCCGCGCTCAGCCTCGCCGTCGGACGGGACCTCGGGCTGTCCGGGCCCGAGCTCACCGTGCTGGAGTACGCGGCCCTCATGCACGACATCGGGCAGCTGAGCCTCGTCGACCCGGTACCGAGGGGGGCCACGGCCACGCTGCCCCCGGCGGAGCAGCGCCGCATCGCCCTGCTGGGCGGGGCCGTCGTCCGGCAGACCGGGGTGAGCCCGCAGGTGGCGGCGGTCGTGGAGCGGCAGGCCGACCCCTGTGCGGAACAGCCGGTCGCCGCACGGATCGTGCGGGCCGTCAACGCGTACGAGGAGAAGGCCCGCGACGCCGGACCCGGCGGACCCCTCAGGGCGTTGGAGGAGCTGCGCCTGGCCGGTGCCGGGGAGTACGCGCCCGAGGTGGTCGAGGCGCTGGCCGGAGTCCTGTCGCGGGACTGTCTGACCCCGGTCCCGGCTGGGTAACCCATGGGTAATGAGCGACGTTCCAGCCGTACGTGGTTGGATGCGAAGGAGAGGGTGTCCGGGGGCACAGCCAGCCCACTCCACGGAACTGGCAGGCGGGAATCGTGAGGATCTTCGGCAAGGGACGGAACCGGCCCTCCGCCTCCTGGCGGCAGGCGACAGACCGCGCGTTCACGCTGATCGGAGACGGTCGGTACGAGGACGCGGGCGCACTGCTCACGCGAGCCGCCGATCTCGAACCCTGGCTGTCGGAGTCCTGGTTCAACCTCGCCCTCCTGCACAAGTTCCGGCACGACTGGGAGCAGGCCCGGGCGGCGGGGCTGCGCGCCGTGGCCCTGCTCGACCGGGAGACGGGCGCACCCGACTGGTGGAACGTCGGCATCGCCGCCACCGCGCTGCAGGACTGGCCGCTGGCCCGGCGGGCCTGGCAGGCGTACGGACTGCGGGTGCCCGGGGGCGCCACGGCGAACGGCGAGCCGCTCGGCATGGACCTCGGCAGTGCCGCCGTACGGCTGTCCCCGGAGGGGGAGGCCGAGGTGGTGTGGGGGCGGCGGCTGGACCCCGCCCGCGTCGAGGTGCTCTCGATCCCGCTGCCGTCGTCGGGGCGGCGCTGGGGCGAGGTCGTCCTGCACGACGGGGTGCCGCACGGCGAGCGCACCACGACCGCCGGGCACGCCTATCCGGTGTTCGACGAGATCGAGCTGTGGGCGCCGTCGCCGGTGCCGACGTGGGTGGTGCTGCTGGAGGCCGACACCGAGACCGACCGGGACGCGCTGGAGCAGCTGGCCGCCGACGCCGGCTTCGCCGCCGAGGACTGGTCGTCGTCCGTGCGGCTGCTGTGCCGGATGTGCTCCGAGTCACGGATGCCGTCCGACGAGGGAGACGGGGACCATCTCGACCCGCACGACCACAGTGAGCCGGGACATCCCGGGCCGCTCGGGCACCGCACCGACGGGCAGCTGTGGGTGCCGGAGCGGGAGTGCGGGCTGGCCGCGCCGGCCTCGCTGGTACGAGGGCTGCTGGACGGCTGGGTCGCGGACAGCCCGGACTCCCGGGACTGGCGGGATCTCGAAGAGGTCTGCTGAGCCGCCCCCGGGATCGCCGTACCCTGTATCCGCATCACACTCCCTGTTCATCTAGGAAGGCGTACGTCGGTCATGGCGCAGCAGGACACCGATCAGCAGCACGTGGGCGTGCTCCCCGTGGACGACGAGGGTTTCGTCATCGACACGGAGGACTGCGAGGAGCGCGAGAGCGCCTGGCGCGAGCGTGGTACCTCGCGGCCGATCACGGTCGTCGGGAACCCGGTGCTGCACAAGGAGTGCAAGGACGTCACCGAGTTCGGCGCGGAGCTCGACCAGCTGGTCGCGGACATGTTCGCCTCGCAGCGCACCGCCGAGGGCGTGGGCCTGGCCGCCAACCAGATCGGTGTCGACCTGAAGGTCTTCGTCTACGACTGCCTGGACGACGAGGGCAAGCGGCACGTCGGGGTCGTCTGCAACCCGAGGGTCGTCGACCTGCCCGCGGACAGGCGCCGCCTCGACGACAGCAACGAGGGCTGTCTGTCGGTGCCCACCGCGTACGCCCCGCTCGCCCGCCCGGACTACGCCGAGGTGACCGGCCAGGACGAGAAGGGCAATCCGGTCAAGGTGCGCGGCACCGGCTACTTCGCTCGGTGTTTGCAGCACGAGACCGATCACCTGTACGGGTACCTCTACATCGACCGGCTCTCCAAGCGCGAACGCAAGGAAGCGCTGCGGCAGATGGCCGAGAACGAGCCCCGCTACCCCGTGGTCGTCAACGACTGAGACCCCTCGGGCCTCACCGACTCCCTTCCGCACGGCGTCTGTCCGGGAACCCCGTCCCGAACAGGCGCCGTTCGTCTGTCCGTCGCACGTTCGATCGCTTCTGCTCCCCTAGTGATCCAGAACCAGTCACGCAACGGGAGAGTCTCGGCGTTGTGGGGTAGTGAATGGAGCAAATCCGTTCCCAGAACGGTCAGTTGTGGTGCTGAATGGGTGTGCGGCAATACGCAACGGCGCACGCCCGGCACAGCGGGAGGGGCGCGCGTGAACTGGCGGCTGGAAGGGGTTTGTTCGTGCCTGCTTTCCCACACAGCACCACATCGACGCCGACGGCGGTCGCGGTTCCACCATCGCTCTCTCTTCCGGTGATCGAGGCAGCGTTTCCCAGGCGACTGCACCCGTATTGGCCCAGGCTCCAGGAGAAGACCCGAACCTGGCTGCTGGAAAAACGGCTCATGCCGGCGGACAAGGTCGAGGAATATGCCGACGGCTTGTGCTACACCGACCTCATGGCGGGGTACTACCTGGGTGCCCCCGACGAGATCCTCCAGGCGATAGCCGACTACAGCGCGTGGTTCTTCGTCTGGGACGACCGCCACGACCGCGACATCGTGCACGGCCGCCCGGCCGCCTGGCGGCGGCTCAGGTTCCGGTTGCACACGGCCCTCGACTCCCCAAGGGACCACCTGCGCCACGAGGATCCACTGGTCGCCGGGTTCGCCGACAGCATGGTGCGGCTGTACTCGTTCCTGCCAGGGTCCTGGAACGCCCGCTTCGCCCGCCACTTCCACGAGGTGATCGAGGCGTACGACCGGGAATTCCACAACCGCACCGAGGGCATCGTCCCGGCCGTCGAGGAGTACCTGGCACTGCGCCGCCTCACCTTCGCGCACTGGATCTGGACCGATCTGCTGGAGCCGAGCGCGGGGTGCGAACTGCCGGACCGTGTACGGAATCACCCGGCATACCGGCGGGCGGCGCTGCTGAGCCAGGAATTCGCGGCCTGGTACAACGACCTCTGTTCGCTGCCGAAGGAAATAGCGGGCGACGAGGTGCACAATCTCGGAATCAGTCTCATCAAACATGAGGGACTGACCCTGGAAGAAGCGGTCGCGGAAGTCCGCCGACGAGTGGAGGAATGCATATCCGGATTCCTCGTAGCCGAACAGGAAGCGTTGCGGCTCTCCGACGACCTCGCCGACGGAACAGTGCAGGGAAAGGAACTGAGCGCCGCCGTGCGGGCCTGTGTCTGCAATATGCGGAACTGGTTCAGCACCGTCTACTGGTTCCACCACGAGTCCGGCCGGTACCGGGTCGACAGCTGGGACGACCGGTCCACACCCCCGTACGTCAACAACGAAGCGGCAGGTGAGAAATGACCGTCGAATCTGTGAAGCCCGAGGCGTCCTCGGCCCCGGAGCTGCGTGAGCCGCCCCTCGCGGGCGGCGGGGTCCCGGGCCTCGGCCACGGCTGGAAGCTCGTCCGCGATCCGCTGGGCTTCCTGGCCCGGCTGCGCGACGACGGCGACCTGGTCCGGCTGCGGCTCGGCCCGAAGACGGTGTACGCCGTCACCGCGCCGCACCTCGTCGGCGACATGCTGACGAGCCCCGGCTACGAGATCGGCGGGCCGCTCTGGGACACCCTGGACGTGCTGCTCGGCAAGGGCGTGGCGACCAGCAACGGGCCGCTGCACCGGCGTCAGCGGCAGACCATCCAGCCCTCGTTCCGCAAGGACGTCATCCACGAGTACGAGCGGGTCATGGTCGAGGAGTCGCTCGCCTTCGCGACGCGCTGGCAGCCGGGGGACACCGTCGACGTCACCTCGGAGGCGTTCCGGGTGGGGGTGCGGATGACGGCCCGGTGCTTCCTGCAGATCGAGCACATCGACGACCTGGCCGAGCGGCTGAGCACCGCCCTCGCCACGGTGTTCGGCGGCATGTACCGGCGGATGATCCTCTCCTTCGGCCCGTTCTACCGGCTGCCCCTTCCCTCCCACCGGGAATTCGACCGGGCGCTGGCCGAATTGCACCGGCTGGCCGACGAGGTCATTGCGCAACGCCGGGCCGCCGCCGACAAGCCCGACGATTTGCTGACCGCCTTGCTGGAGGCAAAGGACGAGAATGGTGAACCGGTCAACTATCAGGAGGTGCACGACCAGGTCATAGCAATTCTCACCCCGGGCAGCGAAACAGTGGGGTCCCAGTTGATGTGGATCTTGCAGTTGCTGGCGGAACACCCGGAACAGGCGGACCGGGTGAGCGAAGAGGTGAAATCGGTCGTGGGTGACCGTCCGATCGCCTTCGGCGATCTCCGGAAGCTCACGCACACGAACAATGTCGTCACCGAGGCCCTGCGGATACGGCCCGCCGTATGGATTCTGACGCGGCGGGCCATGGCCGAGACCGAACTCGGCGGGTATCGCATTCCGGCCGGAGCGGACATCGTGTACAGCCCGCTCGCCCTCCAGCGGGATCCGCGGTCCTACGAACAGCACCTCGACTTCGACCCGGACCGCTGGCTCCCGGGCCACTCCGCACAGGTGCCGAAGTACGCGATGAGTCCCTTCAGCGCGGGCAACCGCAAATGCCCGGCCGATCACTTCTCGGTGGCCGAACTCGGCGTCATCCTCGCGACGGTGATCCCGAGGTGGCGCTTCGAACGCCTGCCGGCGGCCGACGAGTCGACCCGGGTGGGGATCACGCTGCGGCCCAAGCGGCTGCTGCTGAAAGCGGTGCCCAGGTGACGGGGCCGGAGGTGAGAAGCCGGAGGCGAGGAGCCGCAGGTGAGAAGCCGCAGGTGACGGGTCAGGCGGCGCCCGTGCCGGCCCTGGCCGCCGCTTCCGGCACGGTTTCCGGCCCGCGGAAGGTGCGCCGGTAGGCGTTCGGGGTGGTCCCCACCGCCCGGACGAACTGGTGGCGCAGCGCGGCCGCGTTGCCGAACCCCGCCCGGCCGGCGATCGCGTCCACCGTCTCGTCCGTCACCTCCAGCAGGCGCTGGGCCAGCAGCACGCGCTGGCGCAGGATCCAGCGGTAGGGAGTCGTGCCCGTCTCCTGCTGGAAGCGACGGGCGAAGGTGCGCGGTGACATGTGCGCGAGCTCGGCGAGCTGCTCGATGGTGACCTCCTCGTCGAGGTGCCGCTCCATCCACACGAGGACCTCGCCGACGGTGTCGCACTGCGACCGGGGCAGCGGCCGCTCGATGTACTGGGCCTGGCCGCCGTCCCGGTGCGGCGGGACGACCATCCGCCGGGCGATCTTGTTGGCGACCTCGGGCCCCTGCTCCTTGCGCACGATGTGCAGACAGGCGTCGATCCCGGCGGCGGTGCCGGCCGAGGTGATCACCGGGTCCTCGTCGACGTACAGCACGTCCGGCTCGACGGTCAGCCGGGGGTACGCCCGCGCCAGCTCGTCCGCGTGATGCCAGTGCACGGTGCAGCGCCGGCCGTCGAGCAGTCCGGCCGCGGCGAGCACGAAGACGCCGGAGCAGACGCTGAGCACCCGGGCCCCGCGGTCGACACCGCGCCGCAGGGCCTCCAGCATCTCCGGCGGGAAGGTCCGGCTTCCGTAGTCGGCCCCGGCCGGTACGGCGATCAGGTCGGCCGACTCCAGGCGTTCCAGCCCGTGGTCGATCCGCAGGGAGAAACCCGCGCGCGAGCTGAGCGCGGGGCCCTCGGCCGAGGCGACCGCGAAGTCGTACACGGGCAGGCCGTCGTCACTGCGGTCGGTGCCGAAGACCTCGCAGATGACGCCGAGTTCGAAAGGGTTCACGCCGTCGAGGACGACGGCCGCCACGTTCTGGAGCATGCTGCCAGTGTGCACCGGAAGTGGCAGTAAATCGAGGTCCTACGGCAGTCCTGCCACTGTCGGTCAGGAGCGTCCGGAGCGACAGTGGTGTCATGACTACAGCAGAGATGCAAGGACTGACCGGAATGCTCGCCGTCCTCGGACTCCTCGTCCTCCTGGTCCTCCCGTCGGTGATCGGGATCATGCGCGACAGGCGCGTCGACCGTCAGATCAGGGAGGCCCACAAGGCTCGTGAGGACTCCCGGGATCAGAAGTCCTCGTCCAGGTCCACGGTGCCCTCCACCGCGACCTGGTACGCGGACGGCCGCCGCTCGAAGAAGTTGGTCAGCTCCTGAACCCCCTGGAGCTCCATGAAGGAGAAGGGGTTCTCCGAGCCGTACACCGGAGCGAAGCCGAGGCGCGTCAGGCGCTGGTCGGCGACGCACTCCAGGTACTGCCGCATGGAGTCGGTGTTCATCCCCGGGAGGCCGTCACCGCACAGGTCGCGCGCGAACTGCAGCTCGGCCTCGACGGCCTCCCCCAGCATGTCGGTGACCTGCCGGCGCAGTTCGTCGTCGAACAGCTCCGGCTCCTCCTTGCGGACCGTGTCGACCACGTCGAAGGCGAAGCTCATGTGCATGGTCTCGTCGCGGAACACCCAGTTGGTGCCGGTGGCGAGGCCGTGCAGCAGGCCCCGGCTGCGGAACCAGTAGACGTACGCGAAGGCGCCGTAGAAGAACAGGCCTTCGATGCACGCGGCGAAGCAGATGAGGTTGAGCAGGAAGCGGCGGCGGTCGGCCCGCGTCTCCAGCCGGTCCAGCTTCTCGACCTCGTTGATCCACCGGAAGCAGAACGCGGCCTTCTCGCGGATGGAGGGGATGTTCTCCACCGCGTCGAAGGCGGCCGTCCTGTCCTCGGGGTCGGGCAGATAGGTGTCCAGGAGCGTCAGATAGAACTGGACGTGGACCGCTTCCTCGAAGAGCTGCCTGGAGAGATACAGGCGTGCCTCGGGGGAGTTGATGTGCTTGTAGAGGGTGAGGACCAGGTTGTTCGCGACGATCGAGTCGCCCGTCGCGAAGAACGCGACCAGGCGGCCGATCAGGTGCTGCTCGCCCGGTGACAGTTTCGCGAGGTCGGTGACGTCCGAGTGGAGATCGACCTCCTCCACGGTCCAGGTGTTCTTGATGGCGTCCCGGTAGCGCTCGTAGAAGTCCGGGTAGCGCATGGGGCGCAGGGTGAGTTCGAAGCCGGGGTCGAGAAGGTTCTTCACGGTGGAGCTCATCACTGACAGGCCTCGCAGGACTCGGGGTTCTCCAGGAAGCAGGCGACGGCCTCTTCGGGGGCCGGCACCCGCGCGGGGGCGGTGGCCTGCGCGGCGCGGGCGATGCGGGTCGCCGGGCGCGAGCGCAGGTAGTACGTCGTCTTCAGCCCCGACTTCCAGGCGTACGCGTACATCGAGGAGAGCTTGCCGATGGTCGGCGTCTCCAGGAACAGGTTCAGCGACTGGGACTGGTCCAGGAACGGCGTCCGGGCCGCCGCCATGTCGATCAGGCCGCGCTGCGGGATCTCCCACGCCGTGCGGTACAGCGCCCGTACCTCCTCGGGGATCCAGGTGAAGGCCCGCACCGAGCCGTTCGCCTCGCGCAGGGCCTCGCGGGTGCGCGCGTCCCAGACGCCGAGCCGCTTCAGATCGTCCACCAGGTACGAGTTGACCTGGAGGAACTCGCCGGACAGCGTCTCCCGTTTGAACAGGTTGGACACCTGCGGCTCGATGCACTCGTACGCGCCCGCGATCGACGCGATGGTGGCGGTGGGCGCGATGGCGAGCAGCAGGGAGTTGCGCAGGCCGGTGGCGGCGATCCGGGCCCGCAGGGCGGCCCACCGCTCCGGCCAGGCCAGGTCGGTGTCGTAGTGGTCGGGGTGCAGCACCCCTCTGGCCGTACGGGTCTTCTCCCAGGCCGGCAGCGGGCCGTTGCGCTCGGCGAGGCCGGCGGAGGCCTCGTACGCGGCGAGCATGACGCGCTCGGCGATCCGGGTGGACAGCCGCCTGGCCGCAGGCGCGTCGAAGGGCAGGCGCAGCTGGAAGAAGACGTCCTGCAGGCCCATCACGCCGAGGCCGACCGGGCGCCACCTGGCGTTGGAGCGGCCCGCCTGCTCGGTCGGGTAGTAGTTGATGTCGACGACCCGGTCGAGGAAGGTGACGGCGGTGCGGACGGTGGCGTCCAGCCGCTCCCAGTCGATGTCCCCGCTCCCGCGGTCGACGAAGGCGCCGAGGTTGACCGAGCCCAGGTTGCAGACCGCCGTCTCCCCGTCGTCCGTGACCTCCAGGATCTCCGTGCACAGGTTCGAGGAGTGGACCACGTGACCCGGCTCGGCCGTCTGGTTGGCGGTGCGGTTGGCGGCGTCCTTGAAGGTCATCCAGCCGTTGCCGGTCTGCGCGAGGGTGCGCATCATGCGGCCGTACAGGTCGCGGGCGGGGAGGGTCTTGCGGGCGAGGCCCGCCTCCTCCGCGGCGCGGTAGGCGGCGTCGAACTCCTCGCCCCACAGGTCGACCAGCTCGGGCACGTCGGACGGCGAGAACAGCGACCACGGCGCGTCGGCGTCGACCCGGCGCATGAACTCGTCCGGGACCCAGTGCGCGAGGTTCAGGTTGTGCGTACGGCGGGCGTCCTCGCCGGTGTTGTCGCGCAGCTCCAGGAACTCCTCGATGTCGGCGTGCCAGGTCTCCAGGTAGACCGCCGCGGCGCCCTTGCGCCGGCCGCCCTGGTTCACGGCGGCGACCGAGGCGTCCAGGGTCTTCAGGAACGGGACGATGCCGTTGGAGTGCCCGTTGGTGCCGCGGATCAGCGAACCGCGGGCGCGGACGCGGGAGTAGGCGATGCCGATGCCGCCCGCGTGTTTCGAGAGCCGGGCCACCTGGTGGTAGCGGTCGTAGAGGGAGTCCAGCTCGTCCTTCGGGGAGTCGAGGAGGTAGCAGGACGACATCTGGGGGTGCCGGGTGCCGGAGTTGAAGAGGGTGGGGGAGGAGGGGAGGTAGTCGAGGCGGCTCATGAGGGCGTGGAGCGCGGCGACTTCGTCCAGCGCGCGGGCGGTGTCGTCCTCGGCGAGGCCCGACGCCACCCGGAGCATGAAGTGCTGGGGCGTCTCGATGACCTTGCGGGTGGTCGGGTGCCGGAGGAGATAGCGGCTGTGCAGGGTGCGCAGGCCGAAGTAGCCGAAGCGGTCGTCGGCGTGCGGGTCGATCAGCGCGTCGAGCCGGGCGGCGTGGACCCGTACGAACTCGGCCGTGCGGTCGGCGATGAGCCCTTCCCGGTGCCCCACGGCCACGGAGTCGGTGAAGGCCGTGACGCCCTGCGAGGCCGCCTCGGCGCGGATGCCGATCGTCAGCAGACGGGCGGCCAGCCGCGAGTAGGCGGGGTCCTCGGAGATGAGGCCGGCCGCCGCCTCCGTGGCCAGCTCGCGCAGCTCCGCCTCGTCCGCCCGCGCGGACCGGCCGCGCAGCGCGGCGGCGGCGACCCGTCCGGGGTCGGCGTCGGGGAGGTCGGCGGTCAGCTCGGCCAGGGTCCGCAGTAACGCGGTTCCCGGGCCGTCGGGCGCCACCGGGGTGGTCGCTGAGGCCGGATCGACTGGCGCGATGGTCACGTGGGGCTCTCCCTCGCTCGGCACGGAGGCCTCGCGGTGGGCAGGGGGCGGCACGAGCGCACGCGGCGTCGCGTCACCGGCCCATTCCACGAGGCCCGGACGTCAGGGCACCCGGACCGTACGGCCGGGCGCGCTGTCGGCAGGTCCTCGGACTGGACAAGGCGTGCGTACGCACGCATGTACACCGTTGCGGGACAGTTCCGGATTCACACCGGATTCCCCTGCGGCGACAGCGAGCACGAGCATACATCTTGTGCCGGGCGAGGGAAGAACCCCCATATGTTGTGTCGCGCCGGTCTCAGAGCGTCAACTCGTAGGTGAGGAGGGTGATGTCGGCCAGCTCCGGGACCGGGTTCCAGTCCCGTGCCGGGGTACGGACGAAGCCGAGGCGTTCGTAGACGCGGTGGGCGGCGCGCATGGTGCGCTGGGTCGACAGGACGATGCCCGTGCAGCCGTCCATGGTCCGCGCCCGGTCGACGCAGGCACGGACGAGGGCCTCCCCGGCGCCGCGTCCGCGGGCCGCCCGGTCGACGGCGAGCATCCGTATCTCCGCCTCTCCAACGCGGGCGAGGTCGGCCATGGGGCCGCCGGACGGGACGAAGGTGACGCCGCCGAGGAGGTGCCCGCCCCGGGTGGCCACCAGGACGTCCGCGGCGGCCGCCCGCTTGGCCACGTCCCTCAGCTCACCGAGGTAGGGGTCGGCCTCCCCGAAGTCGAGGAGCCCGTCCTGGAGGTAGGCCCGGGCGGTGAGCTCGCCGAGGGGCTCGTACTCGTGCGGGTCCGCCCGCCGGATCACCATGTCCATGCGGGGCAGTGTGCATCAGGGGAACGGCGACGGGCCGCCGGATTTCTCCGACGGCCCGTCATCACGTACGGCGGCTCAGTGTGCGGCCCCCGCCGTCGCCGGCGGCAGCTCCACCTGGACGCCCGGGTCGCCCGCGTCGGCCGTGTAGTCCGCCGGGGAGGTCTCGTCGATGCCGTCCGGGGCCTTCAGCGCCCTCAGTGCGAAGGTCAGCACCACCGTCACCACCACGTTCAGCACGAACGCCGTCAGGCCGATGTAGCCGATCTCACCGATGCCGGGGATCTCCTTCGACGAGCCGCCGAAGTGCTTCTGCGTCGGCGAGGCCACGCCGTACGCGGCGGCCGTGCCGTAGACCATGCCGACCGCCCAGCCGCCGAGCAGGGCCCAGCGGTGGAACCAGCGGGTGAACAGGCCGCCGACCAGGGCCGGGAAGGTCTGCAGGATCCAGATGCCGCCGAGCAGCTGGAAGTTGATCGCGACCGTCTTGTCCATCGTCAGGACGAAGGCCAGCGCGCCCACCTTCACCAGCAGCGAGACCAGCTTGGAGACCTTGGTCTCCTGCGCCGGCGTGGCGTCCGGCTTGATGAAGTCCTTGTAGATGTTGCGGGTGAACAGGTTCGCCGCCGCGATCGACATGATGGCCGCGGGGACGAGGGCGCCGATACCGATCGCCGCGAACGCCACGCCCGCGAACCAGTCCGGGAACATGTCCTCGAACAGCTGCGGGATCGCCAACTGCCCGTTGGAGACCTTGACCCCGGCCGCGATGGCCATGAAGCCCAGCAGGGCGAGCAGGCCCAGCATCAGCGAGTACAGCGGCAGGATCGTGGTGTTGCGGCGGATCACCTCACGGCTGCGCGAGGACAGCGTCGCCGTGATCGAGTGCGGGTACATGAAGAGCGCCAGCGCGGAGCCCAGCGCCAGCGTGGCGTACGTCCACTGGCCCGCCTCGGCCGGGACCAGCGCACCGCGCGGCGCGCCCGTCGCCGGGTTGGGCTGGCTGAACGCCTCGCCCGCCTTGGCGAAGATGTCGTCGAAGCCGCCCAGCTTGATCGGGATGTAGATGATCGCCACCGCGATGACGAGGTAGATCAGCGTGTCCTTCACGAACGCGATCAGCGCGGGCGCCCGCAGCCCCGACGAGTACGTGTACGCCGCCAGCACGCCGAAGGCGATCAGCAGCGGCAGGTCCTTGACGAACCAGTGGGTGTCCTCACCGCCGCCGACGCCCATCACGTCCAGCACCGCCTGGATGCCGACCAGTTGGAGCGCGATGTACGGCATCGTCGCCAGGATGCCGGTGACGGCCACCGCCAGCGACAGCCCCTTCGAGCCGAAGCGCCCGCGCACGAAGTCCGAGGTCGTCACGTACCCGTGCTTGTGCGAGACCGACCACAGGCGCGGCAGGAAGGTGAAGATCAGCGGGTAGACCAGGATGGTGTACGGCACCGCGAAGAAGCCGGCCGCGCCCGCCGCGTAGATCGCCGCCGGGACGGCAACGAAGGTGTACGCCGTGTACAGGTCGCCGCCGAGCAGGAACCAGGTGACCCAGGTGCCGAACGACCGGCCGCCCAGGCCCCATTCGTCGAGGCTGTGCTCGTTCTCGGCCTTGCGCCAGCGCGCGGCCAGGAAGCCCAGGACGGTGACGGCCAGGAAGAAGAAGATGAAGACGGCGAGCGCGACGCCGTTGACTCCGTCGTTCACTTCGACGCACCCCCGTCCGTGGACCGGGCGGCGGCGCGGGCGCGCTGGTCACGCTGCCACAGCTGGTACGCGATCATCGTCAGCGCGGTGGAGACGAGCACCCAGGCCATCTGGTACCAGTAGAAGAACGGTATGCCGATGAACGTGGGATCGGTCTTGGCGTACGAACCCACCCACAGCATCGCCACGAACGGTGCGACGAGACAGAGGCCGATCACCACACGTGCCGGTGTCACCACCGGTGGCCTCACTTCAGGCGCATCTGACATGTCGCGGCTCCGTTCCCTCAGTGATCACCTGTGTAATGCGCAGGGCAATCTAGGTCACGGTGTCGCGGGAGCGGAACCCCTCGTCCGCATACCGGTATGTGTCGGTTCTGTGTCGGCCGTCAGCAGCAGCGGAAGCCCTGTCGGGGGTCCTTCTCCTGCCGGTCCGTGCGCATCCGCTCGAAGTCGCGCCGGGAGGGCACCCGCGCCTCCGGGTGCCCCTTGCGCACGTGCGCGACATAGCGGTCGTACGCCGACTCGTCGGTCAGCTCCCGCACATACCAGCGCACCCCTCTAAACGCCCGTACCAGAGCCGACCGCACGGCGCTCCTCCTCCTTCTCCTCGCGCGTGGGGAACAGCCCGGCCGGAGCGACGATCTTCGACTCGACGTACGGCGTCTCGCTCAGCGTGGACAGCGCCGGGCGGCGCACGTGCCGGACGCAGACCCGGGCCGCGTCGGCGATCACGACCACGATCAGCAGCGCGAGGACGGCCGACAGGACGCCGTCCACCGTGGAGTTGGTGACCACGGTGTGCATGTCGTCCATGGTCTTGGCGGGCGGCAGCACCTCGCCCCGGTCGATGGCGTCCTGGAACACGGACCGCTGCTGGAAGAAGCCGACCTTCGGATCGCTGGAGAACACCTTCTGCCAGCTCGCCGTCAGCGTGACCGTGGCGTCCCAGGCGAGCGGAACCCCCGTGATCCAGGCCCACTTGAGGCGTCCGGACTTCACCAGCAGGGTCGTGCAGACGGCCAGCGCGACCGCCGCGAGCAGCTGGTTGGAGATGCCGAAGATCGGGAACAGCTGGTTGATCCCGCCGAGGGGCTCGTGGACGCCGACCCACAGGAAGTAACCCCACAGGGCGCACACGGCCGCGCTGGTGGCGACCAGGCCGGGCTTCCAGCTCACGTCCCGGAAGGGCCGGTAGACGTTGCCCAGCATGTCCTGGAGCATGAACCGGCCGACGCGGGTGCCGGCGTCCAGCGCGGTCAGGATGAACAGCGCCTCGAACATGATCGCGAAGTGGTACCAGAAGGCCTTCAGGCTCCCGCCCGTCACCTCGGAGAAGATCTCCGAGACGCCGACGGCCAGCGTGGGCGCGCCGCCGGTGCGGGAGAGCAGGGAGGACTCCTCGACGTTCTCCGCCGCCTGGGCCAGCTCGCCGGGGGTGATGGAGTAGCCCCAGCCGGTCACCACCTGCGAGGCGCTCTCCACCGTCGTCCCGATCGCCCCGGCCGGCGCGTTCATCGCGAAGTACAGGCCCGGGTCGATGATGCTCGCCGCGACCAGCGCCATCACCGCGACCGACGACTCCATCAGCATGGAGCCGTAGCCGATCATCCGGACCTGCGTCTCCTTCTGGATCATCTTCGGTGTCGTACCGGACGAGATGAGCGAGTGGAAACCGGACAGCGCGCCGCAGGCGATGGTGATGAAGACGAACGGGAACAGGGACCCCGCGAAGACCGGCCCGTCGCCGCGCGAGGCGAAGTCGGTGACCGGGTCCATCTTCAGGGTCGGCAGCGCGATCACCACACCGAGCGCGAGCAGGACGATCGTGCCGATCTTCATGAAGGTGGAGAGGTAGTCGCGGGGCGCGAGCAGCATCCACACCGGCAGGATCGAGGCGATGAAGCCGTACGCCACCAGCCAGATGACCAGCGTGGACGGCGCGAGCGTGAAGGTGTCCGCCCACGACGACTCGGCGACCCAGCGGCCGGAGACCAGTGCGAGCAGCAGCAGCGCCACGCCGATCAGCGAGACCTCGGTGACCCGGCCGGGGCGCAGGACGCGCAGGTAGAAGCCCATCAGCAGGGCGATGGGGATCGTCATGGCGATGGAGAAGGTGCCCCATGGCGAGGCGGCCAGGGCGTTCACGATGACCAGGGCCAGCACGCCGAGCAGGATGATCATGATGGCGAAGGCCGCGAGCAGCGCCGCCGCCCCGCCGAACGGGCCGATCTCCTCCCGTGCCATCTGCCCCAGCGACCGGCCGTCCCGGCGGGTGGAGAAGAACAGCACCACCATGTCCTGCACGGCGCCCGCGAAGATGACGCCCACGATGATCCAGATCGTGCCCGGCAGATAACCCATCTGCGCGGCCAGCACCGGCCCGACCAGCGGCCCGGCACCGGCGATCGCCGCGAAGTGGTGGCCCAGCAGGACCCGCCGGTCGGTGGGATGGAAGTCGATGCCGTTGTCGAGCCGCTCCGCCGGGGTGGCCCGGGTGCGGTCGACCTTGAGCACCTTGTACGCGATGAACTTCGAGTAGAAGCGATAGGCGACGGCGTACGAGCCGAGGGCCGCCGCCACCATCCAGACGGCCGACACCTCCTCGCCCCGGGAGAGCGCGAGCACGGACCAGCCGGCCGCGCCGACCAGCGCGACCAGGGTCCAGATGACGATGGTTCGGACGTTCGCGGTACGCACCAGGAGGTCCCCCCGTCCATGCGGCGACGGGAGGAACGTAGAGCAGGAACGGCAGTTGCGCCACACCGCGTGCGGGACGGAATGACACGCGAGGGTGCGGGCGCCGCCGCGGGGCGGTCAGTCCTGCGGCCGCTTCAGGCGGGCCACGAACTTGTAGCGGTCCCCCCGGTAGACCGACCGCACCCACTCCACCGGCTGCCCCTGCCGGTCCAGCGAGTGCCGGGACAGCATCAGCATCGGCAGGCCGACGTCGGTGCCGAGCAGGCCGGCCTCGCGCGGGGTGGCCAGCGAGGTCTCGATGGTCTCCTCGGCCTCGGCGAGATGGACGTCGTAGACCTCGGCCAGGGCCGTGTACAGGGAGGTGTACTTCACCAGGCTGCGGCGCAGGGCCGGGAAGCGCTTCGCGCTCAGGTGGGTGGTCTCGATGGCCATGGGCTCGCCGTTGGCCATGCGCAGGCGCTCGATGCGCAGCACCCGTCCGCCCGCCGTGATGTCGAGCAGCCCGGCGAGCCGGTCGTCGGCGGTGATGTAGCCGATGTCCAGCAGCTGCGAGGTGGGTTCGAGGCCCTGGGCGCGCATGTCCTCGGTGTACGAGGTGAGTTGCAGCGCCTGCGAGACCTTCGGCTTGGCGACGAACGTGCCCTTGCCCTGGATGCGCTCCAGGCGCCCCTCCACGACCAGTTCCTGAAGTGCCTGGCGCACGGTGGTGCGCGAGGTGTCGAACTCGGCGGCCAGGGTGCGCTCGGGCGGTACCGGGGTGCCGGGCGACTGCGTCTCCGTCATGTCGAGGAGGTGCCTCTTCAGGCGGTAGTACTTGGGCACGCGCGCGGTACGGACACTCGCCCCACCCTCGTTCTCCGCACTGCTCACGTCGGTGCTCATGTCTGCCTTCCCGGCTCCGGATGCGGCTCACATCGTGGCACGGCAGCGTACCGGCATGTCCGGCGCACGCTGCGTGATCTCCTCTGTATACCGTCGCCCTCCCGCCTGGTCTAGTCCACAAGGTCAAATGGTCTACCGGACGCACACCTCCGGTGGTGGTGTTTTCGCTGGCTTCTTACTTAAAGGTTCCTGCATATGTAGGTCACATAACGGCTGGTCAGAGCCCATTCGCGACCCTTGACAGGCCTGTGGGTCTGGGTCAAGCTCCCGGTACTGGTCTACACCATTGGTCCAGGTCCCGGCCCCACGTGCACCGCGGGGAGCCAGGGGGGTTTGTGGCATCCCTGAGGAGGGTGGCGTGAAGCGCAAGCTGACAGCCGCGATCGGTATCGCGGGCATGATGGTCTCCGTCGCGGCATGCGGGGGCGACAGCGGCAGCGGGGACGCGGACAAGAGCGGGGCCGACGCCAGGGAGCTGACCGTCTGGCTCACCGTCGACGCGCAGAACAACTGGCCTGAGCTGGTCAAGGCCGCCGACGCCGCCGTGAAGAAGAAGCACCCCGGTATCGAGATCGAGCACGAGTACTACGGCTGGCCGGACAAGAACACCAAGCTCGACGCCGTCCTCGCCACCGACAAAGTCCCCGACGTGGTCGAGATGGGCAACACCGAGATGCTCGGCTACATGGTCAAGGGCGCCTTCGCCCCCCTCGACCCGAAGCAGTTCGACAACTCCGCCGCCTGGCTGGACGGCCTCAAGGCCTCGGTGACGTACGAGGACAAGACGTACGGCGTCCCCTACTACGCGGGCGGTCGCGTCGCCAACTGGCGCAAGGACCTGTTCGCCTCGGCGGGCGTCAAGTCCACGCCGAAGACCTACGCCGAGCTGACCGCCGCCCTGGACAAGGTCCAGAAGCAGGAGGGCGACAAGTTCAGCGCCTGGTACCAGCCCACCCGTGACTGGTACGCGGCCATGTCCTTCGTCTACGACGCCGGCGGCTCCATCGCCGTCGAGTCGGGCGGCCAGTGGAAGGGCAACCTCTCCTCGCCCGAGTCGGTCAAGGGCCTCACCGCGTTCAAGAACGTCGTCGACTCGTACATGCACGGCGACAAGACCAAGGACGAGTCCGACCGTTACATCGTCTACGGCCAGGGCAAGTCCGGCATGATCTTCGGCGCGGCCTGGGAGGGCGCGACCTCCGAGGACCCGAAGAACGACAAGAGCGGCAAGCTCAAGGGCAACCTCGAGAACTTCGTGATGCCCGGCCCGTCCGGCAAGAACCTCCCCGTCTTCCTGGGCGGCTCCGACCTCGCCGTGCCGGTGAAGTCGGACGCGCAGGCGGTCGCCGCCGAGTGGATCAACGCGTTCACCGGCTCCTCCGGTCAGCAGACCCTGATGGCCAAGGGCAACCTGCCCAACAACAAGACCGACCTCGCCACCCTGAAGAAGGACCCGAAGACGGCGGTCCCGGCCACCGCGGCCGAGTCCAACTGGTTCGTCCCGATGGCACCGGGCTGGGGCCAGGTCGAGAAGGCGCAGATCCTGCAGACCATGCTGCAGAACATCGGCACCGGCAAGAAGTCGGTGGAGGCCGCCGCGAAGGAAGCGGACGCCGCGATCGACAAGGTCATCAACGTCAAGTGACCACCGGCGGGGCCCCGTTCTCACCGGCGGGGCCCCGCTTCTCGTACGCCCGTGCGGGCTCGCGCACGGGCGCGAGGGCTTCGTACGACCTGAGGGACCGCTGAGGAGCGCGCGGATGAGTGCCGACACGACCACCCCTGCCAAGGTGCCGCCGCCGCGGCAGGCACCGCCCCCACCGGCCGTCGCGAGGAAGCCACCCGGGGGACGGCCTGCGAGCGGGGCCGCAGTCCCCTGGCTCCTGCTCGCCCCCTGTCTCCTGATCCTCGCCCTGGTCCTCGGCTATCCCCTGGTCCGCCTGGTCACCCTGTCCTTCCAGAAGTTCGGGCAGTCCCAGCTGTGGGGCTTCCAGCCGGCCGAATCGGTCGGGCTCGACAACTTCACCAAGGTGCTGGGCGACGGCGAGTTCTGGGCGGTCGTCGTCCGGACCATCGTCTTCGCGGCCGGCTGCGTGATCTTCACGATGGTCATCGGCATGCTGATCGCGCTGCTGCTCCAGCGGGTCTCCGGCTGGGTCAAGATGCTGATCAACATCGCGCTGGTGGCCAGCTGGGGCATGCCGATCATCGTGGCCACCACGGTCTTCAAATGGCTGTTCGACGCGGACTACGGCATCCTCAACGCGCTGCTCAGCAGGCTGCCCGGCGTCGACCTCATCGGCCACAACTGGTTCGCGAGCGGACCGCAGGGCCTGGCCGTGATCATGCTGCTGGTGGTCTGGGGTGCCGTGCCCTTCGTCGTGATCACGCTGAGTGCCGGTCTCACCCAGGTCCCCAAGGAACTGGAGGAGGCGGCCCGGCTGGACGGCGCGGGCGCCTGGAACGTCTTCCGGTACGTCACACTCCCCATCCTCAAGCCGATCATCGTGATGCTCACGACCCTGTCGGTCATCTGGGACATGGGCGTCTTCCCGCAGGTCTTCGTGATGCGCAACGGCCACCCGGAGGCCGAGTTCCAGCTGCTCACCACCTACTCCTACGACCGCGCCTTCGTGGTCAACGACTACGCGCAGGGCTCGGCCATCGCCCTGCTCACCGTGGTGCTGCTGCTCGGCGTGGTCGCCGTCTACATGCGTCAGATGCTGAAGATCGGAGACGTCGAATGAGTCCTGTGGCTGAGCCGCGCCGGAAGTCCAGGCTCGGCTGGAACCTGCTCGGCCTCCTGGTCTTCGTCACCGCCGGCTTCCCCGTCTACTGGATGCTCAACACGGCGTTCAAGCCGGCCAAGGACGCCATCGACCCGGACCCGAGCCTGCTGCCCACGGGCCTGACCCTGTCCAACTTCAGCCGTGCGCTGGACATCGCGGACTTCTGGGGCCCGGTCGGCCGCAGCCTGGTCGTCTCGCTCGCGGTGGTCGTGGTCGGCATGATCGTCGGCATGCTGGCCGCGCTCGCCATCTCCCGGTTCGCCTTCCGCGGCCGCAAGATCGTCATCGTCGGCATCCTGGCGGTCCAGATGGTCCCGCTGGTCGCGATGATCATCCCGGTCTTCCTGCTCCTGAACGACCTGGGCCAGTACGACCGGCTGACCGGCCTGATCATCACGTACCTGACCTTCATCCTGCCCTTCACGGTGTGGACGCTGCGCGGCTTCATCGTCAACATCCCGAAGGAACTGGAGGAGGCGGCGATGGTCGACGGCTGCTCCCGCACGAGCGCCTTCGTCCGGGTCGTGTTCCCCCTGCTGGCGCCCGGCATGGTCGCCACCTCGGTCTACGGCTTCATCCAGGCCTGGAACGAGTACCTGTACGCCCTGATGCTGCTCAGCCAGAAGAACCAGACCGCGACCGTCTGGCTCGGCAACTTCACCACCAAACACGGCACCGAATACGCCCCGATGATGGCCGGAGCCACCATGATGGCCGTGCCGATCGTGGTCCTCTTCCTCCTCGTCCAGCGCAAGATGGCCGCGGGCCTGACCGCGGGCGCCGTGAAGGGATAACGCACCCGATGACGACATTCGCCAGCGGCACCGACACCCTGACGCGCGACGCGCTCACGGTTCTCCAGCCCGGCTTCCCCGGCACCACCGCCCCCGGCTGGCTGCTGCGCCGCCTCGGCGAGGGGCTCGCCTCGGTCGGCCTGTTCGGCCGCAACATCGCCTCGCCCGACCAGCTGTCCGCCCTGACCGCCCAGTTGCGCGCCGAACGCGACGACGTGCTGGTCGCGATCGACGAGGAGGGCGGAGACGTCACGCGCCTGGAGGTGCGCACGGGCTCCGGCTTCCCCGGCAACCACGCGCTGGGCGCGGTGGACGACGTGGAGCTGACCCAGGAGGTGGCGCGTGAACTCGGCCGCCGCCTCGCGGCTTGCGGCGTCAACTTCAACTGGGCGCCGTCCGCCGACGTGAACTCCAACCCCGACAACCCGGTGATCGGCGTACGGTCCTTCGGCGCCGCCCCCGGCCTGGTCGCCCGGCACACCGCGGCCTACGTCACCGGCCTCCAGTCGGCGGGCGTCGCCGCCTGCACCAAGCACTTCCCGGGCCACGGCGACACGGCGGTCGACTCCCACCACGCGCTGCCCCGCATCGACGCGGACGCCTCGGTGCTGTACGACCGTGAACTGGTCCCGTTCCGCGCGGCGATCGCCGCCGGCACCCGTGCGGTCATGACCGCGCACCTCCTGGTCCCGGCCCTGGACCCGGACCGCCCGGCCACCCTGTCCCGCCGGATCCTCACCGACCTGCTGCGCGGCGAACTCGGCTACGACGGCCTGATCGTCACCGACGGCATGGAGATGCAGGCCATCGCCGGCACCTACGGCATCGAACGCGGCAGCGTCCTCGCCCTGGCGGCCGGCGCCGACGCCATCTGCGTGGGCGGCGGCCTCGCGGACGACGAGACGGTACGCCGCCTGCGCGATGCCCTCGTCACCGCCGTACGCTCCGGAGAACTCGCCGAACAACGCCTCGCGGACGCGGCGGAACGAGTGCGGGCACTGGCCCGCTGGACGGCGTCGGCGAGCGGGCGGGGGAGCGGGCCGGGAAACGGCGCGGGGGTGCCCCCGGAGACCGCCGGCGTCGGCCTCCGCGCCGCCCGCCGCGCGCTGCGCCTCACCGGCGGTGAGGACTTCACCCCGCTCACCGAACCGCCGTACGTGGCCGCGCTCACCCCGGTGGCGAACATCGCGGTCGGCGACGAGACGCCCTGGGGCGTGGCAGCGGAACTGGCCCGCCTGCTCCCCGGCACGGAGACCGGGACCTTCACCGACGAACACGCCGGGCCCCTGGCCCTCAAGGCGGCCGGCCCGCGCCGCATCGTGGCCGTCGTCCGCGACGAGCACCGCCACGCCTGGATGGCGGCGGCCCTCGACACGCTCCTGGCGTCCCGCCCCGACACCCTCGTCATCGAGATGGGCCTCCCCCAGGCCGCCCCCCGGGGCGCCCTCCACATCGCCACCCACGGCGCCGCCCGCGTCTGCGGCCGGGCGGCGGCGGAGGTCATCGCCGCGGAGGCCGTCGCGGGGGCGTAGTCCGGTACGACGGCGGGGCGCCGGGTTCCTCGCGGGACCCGGCGCCCGCGCACGCTGTCCGTCCCGGCCGGGGCACGTCCCCCGGCCGGGACCCGGCCGGGATCGCCGGGGAACGGTACGGCGGACCTAGATGCCCTGCCAGTCCGGCTTGGCGGCGAAGGTGTGCCGGAAGTAGTCCGCCAGCTTCAGCTTGGAGGCGGCGGCCTCGTCGGCCACGACGGTCGCGTGCGGGTGGAGCTGGAGGGCCGAGGCGGGGCACACCGCCGCGACCGGCCCCTCCACGGTTGCCGCGACGGCGTCCGCCTTGCCCTCGCCGGTCGCGAGGAGGACCAGGTGCCGGGCCTCCAGGATCGTCCCGATGCCCTGCGTGATCACGTGGTGCGGGACCTGCGCGATGTCACCGTCGAAGAAACGCGCGTTGTCCACCCGGGTCTGCTCGGTCAGCGTCTTGATCCGGGTCCGCGAGGCGAGCGAGGAGCAGGGCTCGTTGAACCCGATGTGCCCGTCGGTCCCGATCCCCAGCAGCTGGAGGTCCACCCCGCCGGCCTCGGCGAGCGCCCTGTCGTACGCCTCGCAGGCGCCCTGGACGTCCTCGGCCGTACCGTCGGGCCCCATGAACGCGGCCATCCCGATCCCGAGCGGCTCCAGCACCTCGCGCCGGAGCACCGAACGGTAGGACTCCGGGTGCTCGGCGGGCAGCCCCACATACTCGTCGAGCTGCGCGATCCGCGCCCGGGAGGCGTCCACGGCGCCGGAACGGACCTTCGCGGCCAGTGCCTCGTAGACGGGCAGCGGCGTCGAGCCGGTGGCCACGCCGAGCAGGGCGTCGGGCTTGCGCCCGAGCAGCTGCGCCATGGCCTCGGCGATGAGCTCGCCGCCCGCCTTGGCATCCGGAACGATGACAACTTCCACGCTGGGCCTGCCGATCTGAGGAGACGGTCTGGACAGAGAGGACTCGACGGGGACCCGAAAGGGCCTATGTGGTTTAGACCAATCTAACAGAGTCGACCCCTCCGGCCCAGGTGACGGGCAGGCCCGCACGGCACCCCGTCGCCTCAGGTCAGCGAGCCGCCCGTCGCGTCCACCCAGCTCCCGGTGACCCACCGGCCGCCGTCCGAGGCCAGGAACGCGACCACGTCCGCGACGTCCGCCGTCTCGCCCACCCGGCCGAGCGCCGAGACCGCCGCGGCCTGCGCCCAGCCCTCCTCGGTGCCGTGCAGCAGCTCGGCCGTGTTGTCGGTGTCGATGATGCCCGGCGCCACCGAGTTCACCGTGATGCCCCGAGGGCCCAGCACCTTCGACAGGTCCCGGGAGAAGACGTCCAGCGCGCCCTTCGTCATCGCGTACGCCATGAGGTGCGGGAAGACCGCGGTGCGCGCGAGCCCCGACGATATGTTGATGATCCGGCCGCCGTCGCGCAGGCGGTCCAGGCCGTGCTTGACGATGAAGAACGGCGCCTTCGCGTTGACCGCGAAGACCCGGTCGTACTCCTCCTCGCGGATTTCCTCCAGGCTCGACGTCACTCCGATCCCGGCGTTGTTCACGATGATGTCCACACCGTCCGCGTGCCGGTCGAACTCCTTCCACAGGGCCTCGGCGTCGCCCGGCAGCCCCAGTTCGGCCCCGATCGCGAAGGCTGAGCCGCCGGCCGCCTCGATGGCGGCGACCGTGTCCTTCGCCGCCGTCTCGTTCCTGCCGTAGTGCACCGCGACCCGGGCGCCGTCGCGTCCCAGCCGCTCGGCGATCCCGCGCCCGATGCCCCTGCTCGCTCCCGTGACCAGAGCTGTCCTGCCCGCAAGCACGCCCATGTCGGCGCTCCCTCCACATTGTCTAGTGGTCGCTACAGAAAGACCGTACAACATCGCGCCGACATTTCTCTAGCACCCGCTATACAATTCACTCCATGGTGAGCAGTGAGGACACGAAGGCGCAGGTCGGGCCCGCATCCAAACCCCGTGGCCGCCCCCGCTCCTTCGATCGTGAGACCGCGCTGGAGAAGGCGCTCCTCGCCTTCTGGGAGCACGGCTACGAGGCCACGTCCGTCTCCGACCTCACCCGCGTGATGGACATCGGGGCCCCGAGCCTCTACGCGGCCTTCGGCGACAAGCGCTCGCTGTTCGAGGAGGTCGTCCGGGAGTACGGCACGAAGTACGGCTCCTTCGGCGACCGTGCCCTGGCCGAGGAGCCCACCGCGCGCGCCGCCGTCGAGCGCACCCTGCGCGAGGCCGCCGCCGAGTACACCGACCCGGCCCATCCGTACGGCTGCCTGGTCGTCCACGCGGCCACCAACTGCACGACACCCGAGGTGGAGGAGTCCCTGCGGGAGCGGCGCAACGCCAACATCGCCGCCTTCGAACGCCGTATCCGGGCCGACGTCGCCGCGGGCGTGCTGCCGGCCGGTACCGACGCCGCCGCGCTGGCCCGGCACACCGGCGCGATGATCCAGGGCATGTCCCAGCAGGCGCGCGACGGCGCGAGCCGGGCGGAGTTGGAGGCGCTGGTGGAAATTGCTCTCGCGGTCTGGCCCCGCACATGAACCCGCACGGGTTAGGCTGCGTGGTGGTTGCCAGGACGTCCGAACAGTGGGCGCGGCAGGCGAAAGTCCCCACAACGCACAGCCTCCGACGCATGGACACACCTAGTGGTCTAGTCCAGAATGCGTAGAGACAACTGAAAACGAACAGGCTTCCGCCCTCCCCGCACAGGAGGGCGGATCGAGGAACCGGTGCTCTCTGCCCTGACTGCCCCGGCTCCTCATCCTTCGGCCGACCGGGACCGCACACCCCACGGCCGATGTTGCTCCGGGCTGCGGTGCCGGGAGGGTTGAGGGTCCCTCCCAGGCGCCGCGGCCCGCGGGTGTTCCCGGGGCCCGGCCCGTGACGGCGGTTTCGGGACATGTCCGTACCGCCAGGTACGCTCGCACACGTGCCCTCCATGAACGAACTCGTACGCCAGCACACGGCCCTCGACGACTCCGACCTCGAGTGGCTGCACCTGCTGGTCTCGGAGTGGCAGCTGCTCTCCGACCTCTCCTTCGCCGATCTGGTCCTGTGGGTCCCCACCCGCGACGGCACCCGGTACGTCTCGGTCGCCCAGATGCGGCCCAACACCGGCCCCACCTCGTACCAGGACGACATGGTCGGCCACCTCGTCCCGCGCGGCCGCCGCCCGATGCTGGACGTCGCCCACGACGAGGGCCGGATCGTGCGTGAGGGCGATCCGGAGTGGCGCGAGGAGGTCCCGGTCCGGATCGAGTCCATCCCCGTACGGCGGGAGGGGCGTGTCCTCGGCGTCATCGCCCGCAACACCAACCTCCTCACCGTGCGCACCCCGAGCCGCCTGGAACTGACGTACCTGCAAAGCGCCTCGGATCTCGCGCAGATGATCGCGGCCGGTTCCTTCCCCTTCCCGAACCAGCAGGTCGACATGGACGCCTCGCCCCGCGTGGGCGACGGCCTGATCCGCCTCGACGCGGACGGCATCGTCCAGTACGCCTCCCCGAACGCGCTGTCCGCCTACCACCGCCTGGGCCTGGCCGCCGACCTCGTGGGCCACCACCTCGGCCAGACCACCGCCGAACTCGCCCCGACCCACGGGCCGGTGGACGAGGCGCTCGCCAAGGTGGCCAGCGGCTGGGCCCCGCGGGAGTTCGAGATCGAGTCCGGTGACGGCGTCATCCAGTTCCGCGCCATCCCGCTCAAACCCAAGGGCATCCGCATCGGTTCGCTCGTGCTGCTCCGTGACGTGACCGAACTGCGCCGCCGCGAGCGCGAGTTGATCACCAAGGACGCCACCATCCGGGAGATCCACCACCGGGTGAAGAACAACCTCCAGACGGTGGCCGCCCTGCTGCGGCTGCAGGCCCGGCGCATCGAGTCCGACCGCGGCCGCGAAGCCCTCGAAGAGGCGGTGCGCCGAGTCGGTTCGATCGCGATCGTGCACGAGACGCTCTCCCAGAACCTGGACGAGCGCGTGGAGTTCGACGAGATCGCCGACCGGGTCCTCGCGATGGTCGCCGAGATCTCCCCGGGCAAGGTCACCGGCCGGCGCAGCGGCCGTTTCGGCATCCTGGACGCGGAGGTCGCCACCCCGCTGTCGATGGTGCTGACCGAGATCCTCCAGAACGCCCTGGAGCACGGCTTCCGCGAGGGGGAGACCGGCACGGTCGAGGTCTCGGCCGTCCGCGGCGGCACCACGAAGGACGCCCGCCTCCTGGTCACCGTCCAGGACGACGGCGTCGGCCTGCCCGAGGGCTTCGACCCGCACACCGCCGGCAACCTCGGCCTCCAGATCGTCCGGACGCTGGTGGAGGGCGAGTTGGGCGGCACCTTCGACATGGTGCCGGCGCCGGGGCGGGGGACCCGGGTCATCCTGGACATGCCGGTGCGGGCGAACAAGTAGCCCCGGCCCGCGGACGCACAGCTCTGCGGACGCCCGGCCCCGCGGACGCCCAGCCCCGCGGAGGCACAGCAAAGAGCCCCGGACCGTTCAGGGGTCCGGGGCTCAACATGCTCGTTGCCAGCATTCGCTGCGCATCGGGGGTACTGCGCGCTGCGGCTCGGGGGCGGGAGATGCGTACTCGCTGTACGCGCCGCCAAGCTCAGGCTGTTAGCGGGGCGGGTGTTGTCAGGCGGAGGCCTGACGGGCCCGGTTGCGGGCGGCGCGGCGCTTCATGGCGCGGCGCTCGTCCTCGCTGAGACCACCCCAGACGCCGGAGTCCTGGCCGGACTCGAGCGCCCACTGCAGGCACTGCTCCATTACCGGGCAGCGACGGCAGACGGCCTTGGCTTCCTCGATCTGCAGCAGCGCAGGACCGGTGTTGCCGATGGGGAAGAAGAGCTCGGGGTCTTCTTCGCGGCAAACGGCGTTGTGACGCCAGTCCATGGCTGCTACCTCTCCTTGGTATTACATGCAGGTTTGCTTGTGAATGTGAACGCTTTCACGAATCCCTCAACAAGTGAAGGGCCGACCGCCAGGTTCGCCGACGTCGTCCTGTGTTTTGGAGAGGGGTTCCGGTGATCTGTGGAGGCTGGTCTTGCGGGCCGTCCCGATCGCCACGTAGAGACTCGCAAACCTCAGCGGCGGATACAACCCCTTCTGGAAAGTTTTTTTTGATTCCTCGGTGTCGACTAGGTCACAGCCGTACTTCCATGGGGTGGACCCTGGTCTAAACGTTCGAGTGAAAGGACTTTAGCCTCTTCTGCTCACACAATCACACGCAGTGCACGGCGTACGCCTGTGAACGCCACGCTCGTACGCAGTCCGAGGTGGTCGCCGTCCATCTGGAGGGGGAGTGGCACCTTCGAATGCAAGGTGAAGTGGTCCAGGTCATGCAGGGAGACCGCGTGCTTGCCGTGGGGTCCGCGCTCGGGGGACGAAGTGAGCAACTGGGTGCCATACCGGGCAACCGAGGCTGTCGTCATACGGCTGAGACCGAGTACGTCGAGGCCTTTATCGAACGAAGCCTTAGGTGACGCGTACATCGGGTGATTGCCCAGGAACGTCCACGGAGAGGTGTTCGAGACTATGGACAGCACCAGATCGGTCACCGGATCCGCGTCCGGCCGCTCCAGCGTGATCGTTCCCTGGCGGCGGTGTGTCTCGCCGAAGAACTGGCGCAGCGCCTGACGCACATAGAGGGCGTGGGTGGACCTCCGGCCGCGCTCGCGCTGCTGTTCGACCCGCCCGACCACACCGGCGTCGAAGCCGAGGCCGGCGTTGAAGGTGAACCACCGTGCCGGTACGGCCTCGTCCTCCGTGCCGGGGGTACCCGAGGCCAGGCCCAGGCCGACCGTGCGTTCGCTGCCCTCGCGCAGGGCGTCCAGCAGGGCGCCGGTGGCCTCCACGGCGTCGTTGGGCAGACCCAGGGCGCGGGCGAAGACGTTGGTGGAGCCGCCGGGGACCACGGCGAGGCCGGGCAGGCGCTCCGGGTCCGGGCCGGCGTGCAGGAGGCCGTTGACGACCTCGTTGACCGTGCCGTCCCCGCCGAGAGCCACCACCAGGTCGACATCGGTGCTCTCCGCCGCCTGCCGGCCCAGGTCGCGGGCGTGGCCGCGGTACTCGGTGGTGACCGCCTCCAGCTTCATCTCGCTCGCCAGCGCGTGGATCAGAACGTCGCGCGTACGTGCGCTTGTGGTGGTTGCCGCCGGATTGACCACGAGAAGTGCACGCATGGATTGCAGCGTACCTACTGGGTGGTACCGGGCACAGGGCGAGGTCGGGATCAAGCGGGAGTTCCGGGCGTGAACCTCGACACGGGGGCGTGCGCGCCGAGGGCTACCCTTCTGGAGTGAGCGCTGAGCAGAACCCCACTCCCGAAGCCGCGGCAGCCGCCGAAGAGGCGGCGCCCCGTCCCGGCCGGCTGACCGCCGCGGCGGCGCTGACCGCGCTGGAGGGTCTCACCCTCACCGTCGGCGGTGTCTGGATGCTCGTGGAGGGTTTCGCGGGTGACCCGGACGACCGGAGGTCGGCCGTCACCGGGGGCATCACCCTGATCGTGCTCGCGCTGCTGCCGCTCCTCGCCGCGCGCGGGCTGCTCGGCCGGCGAGGCTGGAGCCGGGGGCCGGCCGTGATCACGCAGATCATGGCGCTGCCGGTGGCCTACAACCTGCTCCAGGCCGACAGCATCGCGATTCCGGCGGGCATCGCGCTCGCGGCGGTCGCCGTCGCCGCCCTGGTGCTGCTGGTGAACCCGGCGACGACCCAGGCCCTCGGGATCAAGGGGCCGGGTCGCGCGCAGGACGGCGAGCGACAGCGGTAGGGAGTGCTGCGAAGGCCGGGCGGGACGTGCTCCGTCGCACCGGCGGCAGGCGTGCTCCGTAGCGGCCGTGCTTCGGCGGGCTACTCCTCCACCAGCAGTTTCTCGCGCAGCTGGGCCAGGGTGCGGGCCAGCAGCCGGGAGACGTGCATCTGCGAGATGCCGACCTCCTGCGCGATCTGCGACTGGGTCATGTTGCCGAAGAAGCGCAGCAGCAGGATCCGCTTCTCGCGCGGAGGCAGGTCCTCCAGGAGCGGCTTGAGGGATTCGCGGTACTCGACGCCCTCCAGCGCCTCGTCCTCGGCGCCCAGGGTGTCCGCGACCGCGGGCGACTCGTCGTCGGTGTCGGGGACGTCCAGGGACAGCGTGGAGTACGCGTTGGCGGACTCCAGTCCCTCCAGGACCTCCTCCTCCGAGATGGCCAGCCGCTCGGCCAGCTCATGCACCGTCGGGGAGCGGCCGTGCAGCTGGGACAGCTCCGCCGTGGCCGTGGTCAGGGACAGGCGCAGCTCCTGGAGCCTGCGCGGGACGCGGACCGCCCAGCCCTTGTCGCGGAAGTGCCGCTTGATCTCGCCGACGACCGTCGGGGTCGCGTAGGTCGAGAACTCGACGCCGCGGTCCGGGTCGAAGCGGTCGACCGACTTGATCAGTCCGATGGTGGCGACCTGGGTGAGGTCGTCCAGCGGCTCCCCGCGGTTGCGGAAGCGGCGCGCGAGGTGTTCGACGAGCGGCAGGTGCATGCGGACCAGCTGGTTGCGCAGTTCCGCGTACTCCGGGCTGCCGTCCTTCAGGGCGCGCAGCTCGACGAACTTGGCGCGCGCCCCACTGCGGTCCTGGGGGGTGTGCTGTGTGGGGGTGTGCTGTGCCGGGGTGTGCTGCGTGGGGGTGTGCGGTGTGGCCTGCACGCTCTGCGCGCCCGTCGCGTCGTCCTCGGAGTTTCGCTGGTGCTCGCTCATCGTCCCGCCCGTCGCCCTTCCCCGAGCCGTCGCCTCGGCCCGGACAGGGATGACCCCGATCCGTCCGTCCAGAGGCGTGCTCTGCACGGCACCTTCCCGATCACGCTGGCCGTCGTCCGGGAGGGCCGCCTCCGAGGAGTCGTCCTCCGGGTGCGGCCGGGCCTGCTCGGGGATGCCGTCGATGCCGTCCGCCATGCGTCGGGATGTGCTCGGACCGCCCGTGCCCGTGGCGGTCGGCAGCTCCCGTGTGCCGCGCTCTTCGTCCCGCACCGGCCCGTCCCCGTCCCTCACGCCGGCCCGGGTCCCGCGCCGCGCTGTTTGTAGAGGCTGATCGAAACGGTCTTGTCCTCATCGACAGCCGACGAGACCTTGCCCGCGAGGGCCGACAGCACCGTCCAGGCGAAGGTGTCGCGTGACGGAGCGTGACCGTCCGTCGTCGGCGCCGAGACGGTGACCTCCAGCGAGTCGTCGACGAGGCGGAACACACAGCTGAGCACGGAGCCGGGCACGGCCTGCTGGAGCAGGATCGCGCAGGCCTCGTCCACCGCGATGCGCAGGTCCTCGATCTCGTCGAGGGTGAAGTCCAAACGGGCCGCGAGACCGGCCGTGGCCGTACGCAGCACCGACAGGTAGGCACCCGCGGCCGGCAGCCGGACTTCCACGAAGTCCTGGGTCGCGGGCTCGCCTGCGATCTGGGACACCCTCACCTCCAAGGTGGTACAAGCTTTTCGGGGCCGAGGGTCGCCCCCCGGGGTAACGCGACACGTGGTTCAGCGGTGACGCTATCGCGCTCTGGACTTTCCTGTCCCCGGGACCCCAACCCCATGCTGTCACTCATAGTAAACACACGGATACGCTCCGTGGCTAGAGGGTTCGCGGGCCCAATTGGGAAGAGAGCGCGCCGGGTTGACGTACCCAGACGTCAGACGGTCGAACCGTCCGGATCCCGAGTCGCCCCGCAGCCTCCAGGATCACACAAGGACAGCGCGCGCAACGACAGATCACACGAGGACGTGGTCGACGAAGCACCAGCGCCAGTTCTCGCCGGGCTCGAACGTCCGCATGACCGGGTGGCCGGAGTCCTTGTGGTGCTCCGTCGCGTGCCGTTCCGGTGAGGAGTCGCAGCAGCCGACATGCCCGCAGGTCAGGCACAGCCGCAGCTGTACCGGGTGGGTGCCGGCCGCCTGGCACTCCAGGCAGGTGTCGCTCAGCGGCCCGGGGGGCGGGTGCGGCAGCTCGTCGGCGTGCGTGCACTGTTTCATGATTGCCAGATTACGACGGGTGCGCGAACGGCCGCGCGGAAGATCGGGAGCGGCACAGCACGATGAACGAGGGCGGGCGAGAACCATGGACGTGATGCCACTGCTGTTGCTGGTGGCGGGCAGTGCGGCGGTCGCGGCGGCGGCCCGGCGCACCCCGGTGCCGGCTCCGCTGCTGCTGGTCGCGGCCGGACTGGCGGTCAGCTATGTCCCCGGAGTGCCCGAGTACACCCTCGACCCGCACATCGTCCTGCCGCTCGTGCTGCCCCCGCTGCTGTACACGGCGGCCACCGACAGCTCGTACCTGGACCTGCGCGCGCAGCTGCGGCCGGTGGCACTGCTGTCCGTCGGGTACGTCCTCTTCGCGACCTTCGCCGTCGGCTGGGCCGCCTACATGATCGTGCCGGGCCTGCCGCTCACCGCGGCGCTGGTGCTGGGCGCGGTGGTGGCGCCGCCGGACGCGGTCGCGGCCACCGCGGTCGCACGCCGGGTCGGGCTGCCCTCCCGGATCACCACCATCCTCCAGGGCGAGTCCCTGGTGAACGACGCCACCGCGATCACCGCGTACCGGGTGGCCCTCGCGGCGGCGGTCGGCGAGGGTGCCACCTGGGCCGGCGGGATCGGCGAGTTCCTGCTCGCGGCGGTCGGCGGCGTCGGCTTCGGACTGGCGCTGATGGTGCCGCTCCACTGGCTGCGCACCCACCTGAGGGAGGCGCTGCTGCAGAACACGCTCTCCCTGCTGATCCCGTTCGTGGCGTACGCCGCGGCCGAGCAGGTGCACGCCTCCGGTGTCCTCGCGGTCGTGACCGTGGCGCTCTGTCTCGGGCACCGCGCGTGGGAGGTCGACTTCGCGACCCGTCTCCAGGAGGAGGCCGTCTGGAAGATGGTCGCGTTCGTCCTGGAGACCACGGTGTTCGCCCTGATCGGACTCCAGCTGCCGGTGATCCTCAAGGGCCTCGGGGAGTACGAGGGCGGCCGCGCCGCCTGGTACGCGATCTGTCTGTTCCTCGTGGTGGTCGCGACCCGGTTCCTGTGGGTGTACCCGGCGACCCACCTGCCGCGGCTGTCGTCCCGGATCCGGGAGCGTGAGCCCGATCCGACCTGGAAGGGACCCTTCGTGATCGCCTGGGCGGGCATGCGGGGCGTGGTCTCCCTGGCCATCGCCTTCTCCATCCCGCTGACCGTGCACGGCGGCGACCCCTTCCCGGAGCGCAACCTCATCCTGTTCCTGACCTTCACCACGGTCATCGGGACGCTGGTCCTCCAGGGCCTGACCCTGCCGCCGCTGATCCGCCTCCTGAAGCTCCCCGGCCGGGACGCGCAGGCCGAGACCCTCGCGGAGGCGAACGCCCAGGCGCAGGCGTCCCGGGCCGCCGAGCGGCGCCTGGACGAACTCCTCGCCGACGAGACCAACGCCCTCCCCGGGCCCCTGGCCGACCGCCTGCGCACCGTCCTGGAGCGTCGCCGCAACGCCGTCTGGGAACGCCTCGGCCAGGTCAACCCGATCACCGGCGAGACCGTCGACGACACCTACCGGCGTCTGTCCCGTCAGATGATCAGCGCCGAACGCGCGGTCTTCGTCAAGCTCCGCGACGGCCGCCACATCGACGACGAGATGCTGCGGACCCTGCTGCGCAGGCTGGACCTGGAGGAGGCGGCGGCTTATCGGGAGGCGGTGTGAGCAGGACGACGGCAGCGCCGGACGACATCAGTCGGGGAGGGGCGATCCGGTGATCACGGCGGCGAGCGTCGTGCCGCGCGGGAAGGCGCCCTCTGCCGCCAGAGCGAGCAGCGCGTACAGCAACTTGGCGACATAAAGACGCTCCACGGGCAGCCCGTGACGGTTTTCGAAGTCCTCGGCGAAGGCGTCGAGTTCTGGGGTGGTGCGGGCGTAGCCGCCGAAGTGGAAGCGTTCGTCGAGATGCCAGGCGCCGCGAGGACCGCCGAAGGCCCGCTGCTGCAGGGCGGCTATGTCCGAGGTCAGGAAGCCGCCCCTGAGGACGGGGACGCCCAGGGCCCGCTGTCCCGGGGCCAGCCCGGCGGCCAGGCCCGCGAGCGTGCCGCCGGTGCCGCAGGCGATCGCGACGACGTCGGCCCGGCCGGCCAGTTCCCGGCCGAGCGCACGGCATCCCCGTACGGCACGGACGTTGCTGCCGCCCTCCGGGACGACGTACGCGTCGCCGGCGCCCAGCGTGCGCAGCACGGCGTCCCGTGTCTGTGGCTCGGCCTTGCGACGATATGTCGACCTGTCGATGAAATGCAGGCGCATGCCGTCGGCCGCGCACCGGGCCAGGGAGGCGTTCAAAGGGCGGTCGGCCAGCTCCTGGCCGCGGACCACGCCGACGGTGGGCAGGCCGAGGAGGCGGCCCGCGGCGGCCGTGGCGCGCAGGTGGTTGGAGTACGCGCCGCCGAAGGTGACGACGGTACGGCCGGCCGCGGCGGCGAGGTTCGGCGCGAGCTTGCGCCACTTGTTGCCGATCAGCTCCGGGTGGATCAGGTCGTCGCGCTTGAGGAGGAGCCGGATGCCGTGGTGGGTGAAGCGGTCGTCCTCGATCTCCTGCAAGGGGGAGGGGAGCCGGGGACGCAGGGCGGCGAGGCTGGTCACACAACCATTGTCACCGCTGGTCACGGACCCGCTGTCGCCGCCGGTCAGCGGCGTCCGTCACTTCAGGCGTTCCCGGATGCGCCCCCGCATCGACGTCATCGTGAAGCCCCGCGGATCCACCTTCCCCGGCTGCCACTCCAGGTGGCCGATGACCGAGCGTTCCGTCCAGCCGTGGCGGCGGCAGACCGCGGCCGCCGCCTTCTCGATCGCCTCCAGCTGGGCGCTGGGCCAGGGGTCGTTCCCGTCGCCGAGGTTCTCGCACTCGAAGCCGTAGAAGTGGCGGTTGCCGTCGGTGTTGGTCTCGTTGTCGTGCGGCAGCGCCTTCTCGGCGATCACCGCCCGCAGCACGTCGTCGTCGCCGAGGCCCGCGTGGTTGGCGCGGCCGTAGCCGACGAGGTGGACCCTGCCGTCCTTGGTGATGACGCCGTGGCACAGCGGTCCGGGCAGGCCCTCGTAGCCGTTCCGGCAGAGCTGCACCGTCCGCGCGCTGCCCTTGGTCACCGTGTGGTGGATCATGACGCCGTGCACCGGACCCCAGGGCCCCTTGTGGTTGCGGTTGTGATGCTCCCAGTCGCCCACCTCGACGACGGTGAGCCCCTCCGCCTTCAGAGCTGCCAGAAAACTGCCCGCGGACATGGGTGAGGCCATGGCCGGCTCCTTCGTGGTGCGTGCCGGCCGCCGTGCGCGGCCGTCTCGTACCGCTGCTTGTACCGGAACAGCAGGGTCCGGACTACTCCTTCGCACGGCGTGCGAGCCGATCCGGACAATGTCGTTCCGCCGGTCCGCTCCACCGCCCGCACGACAGGAATCGCTCACCTGCCCAGGCCGAGAGTGATCCAATCCCGCTCTTTCGTGTAATAGCACCAACACGCTCTGTGATGAAAGGCTTGTCCCTGCAGATCGATGCGCGGGGCAGACGCCGCCGCGCAGAGACCGGGAGGGCAATTCCTTATGTCGGTAGGCGAAGAGGTCCGCACCGAGCAGGACAGGCCGCAGCAGAGCCTCGGCACGGCGGCCGCGCGGAACCTGGCCACCACCACCAAGTCCGCACCCCAGATGCAGGAGATCAGCTCCCGCTGGCTGCTGCGCATGCTTCCCTGGGTGAACGTGCAGGGCGGCACGTACCGGGTGAACCGTCGGCTGACCTACGCCGTCGGAGACGGACGGGTGACGTTCGTGAAGACCGGCGACCGCGTCGAGGTGATCCCCGGGGAACTGGGCGAACTGCCCGCGCTGCGGTCGTACGACGACGAGGACGTGCTCACCGAGCTCGCCCGGCGCTGCGAGCAGCGGGAGTTCAACCCAGGGGACGTGATCGCCGAGTTCGGCAGCCGGACCGACGAGATCTTCCTGCTGGCGCACGGCAGGGTGGAGAAGATCGGCACCGGCCCCTACGGCGACGACGCGGTCCTCGGAGTCCTCGCCGACGGCGCCTACTTCGGCGACCAGGCGCTGCTCGACCCGGACGCCATCTGGGAGTTCACGGCCCGCGCGGACACCGCCTGCACGGTGCTCGTCCTGCCCCGCGACGACGTCGAACAGGTCGCGGAGCGCGCCGGCTCTTTGCGCGAACACCTCCAGGAGCAGCGCTCGATCCCCTCGCAGCGCACCAACAAGTACGGCGAGAAGGAGATCGACCTCGCTTCCGGTCACGACGGTGAGCCGGACATCCCGCACACCTTCGTCGACTACGAGGCCCGGCCTCGCGAGTACGAACTGAGCATCGCCCAGACCGTGCTGCGCATCCACTCGCGCGTGGCCGACCTCTACAACCAGCCGATGAACCAGACCGAGCAGCAGATCCGGCTCACGGTCGAGGCGCTGAAGGAGCGCCAGGAGCACGAGCTGGTCAACAACCGCGAGTTCGGGCTGCTGCACAACTGCGAGTACGACCAGCGGCTCCAGCCGCACGACGGCGTGCCCAGCCCCGACGACCTGGACGAACTGATCAGCAGGCGGCGCGGCACCAGGCTGCTGCTCGCCCACCCGCGCGCGATCTCCGCGATCGGGCGGGAGCTCAACAGGCGCGGACTGGTCCCGGAGACCGTGGAGGTGGCCGGCAACCGGATTCCCACCTGGCGCGGGGTGCCGATCTACCCGTGCAACAAGATCCCGGTCACCGAGGCCCGGACGACGTCGATCATCGCCATGCGTACCGGGGAGGCCGAGCAGGGTGTCATCGGCCTTCAGCAGGCCGGCATCCCGGACGAGATCGAGCCGAGCCTGTCCGTACGCTTCATGGGCATCAATGAGCAGGCGATCATCAAGTACCTGGTGACCGCCTACTACTCGGCCGCGGTCCTCGTGCCGGACGCGCTGGGCGTGCTGGAGAACGTCGAGATCGGCCGCTGGACGTGACGTTCTCGCACCTGGAGCCCGTGTCCCCGCCCCGCGCGGCGGGTACATCCCGGTCGTATGTGCCCGGCCGCGGGGCGGGCGGCACCGCCCGCGGACTCTCCGAGGGGGACCCCATGACCGAGTTCATGGCGGGGACGAAGCAGCACTCCACCGGCACGCATCCGCTCGACGGGCCCGAGGCGGGGGTGATCCTGGAGCGGGCCCGGGCGTCGGCCGACCCCGAGCTGCGCTCCGCGATCGAGTCGCTGCCCGACTCCATGCGCCGTATCGCGCTCTACCACTTCGGCTGGCAGCACGCGGACGGCACACCGGCGGCGGGCAACGCGGGCAAGGCGATACGCCCCGCGCTCGTTCTCACCGCGGCCGAAGCGCTCGGCGGACCTGAGGCGCGGGCGGCGGCGGTGCGGGCCGCCGCGGCGGTGGAACTGGTCCACAACTTCACGTTGCTGCACGACGACGTGATGGACCGGGACACCACCCGGCGCCACCGGCCCACCGTGTGGACGGTGTTCGGCGACGCCGACGCGATCCTCGCCGGGGACACGCTCCAGGCGCTGGCCCTCAGGCTGCTCGCCGAGGATCCGCACCCGGCGTCCGCGCGGGCCGCCGCCCGGCTCGCCGACTGTGTCGTCGAACTCTGTGCCGGCCAGCACGCGGACACGGCCATGGAGGCACTCGGCCCCCGTGACGTCACCCTCGACGAGGTGCTCGCCATGGCCGAGGCCAAGACGGGCGCGCTGCTCGGGTGCGCCTGTGCCCTGGGGGCGCTGTACGCGGGGGCGGGGGAGGAGGACGTCGAGGCGCTGGACGCGTTCGGCCGTGAGGCCGGGCTCGCGTTCCAGCTCATCGACGACGTGATCGGCATATGGGGTGACCCGCGCAGCACCGGCAAGCCGGCCGGCGCGGACCTCGCCGCCCGCAAGAAGTCGCTGCCGGTGGTCGCCGCGCTCGTCTCCGGCACCCCGGAGGCCGCCGAACTGGCCGCACTGTACGAGGCCCCCTACGCGGAGGAGGACCTGGAGCGGACGGCGCTGGCCGTGGAGCGGGCGGGCGGCCGTGACTGGGCGCAGGTCCAGGCCGCCGACCGGATGGGAAGGGCGATGCAGGAACTGGCCCGTGCGGTGTCCGAACCGGAAGCGGCGGGCGGGCTGCTCGCGCTGGCCGAGTTCGTGACCCGGCGCAGCAACTGACGGCAACTGATGGGCACCGACCAGGGCGTGCATCAAGGGCGTGCATCAAGGGCGTCTGCCAAGAGGCGTCCACCGGGCCGTTCACCGGGGGCGTTCACCAGTTCACCAGGGGGAGGACGCCTCGGACCCCGAAGCCACCGCGGCGGTACGGTTCCTGGCCCCGGACAGCCGCGGGGTCCCGGTCCGGCGGGTCCCGCACATCCCCACGGTGTGCGGGGCGCGCCCTTCGGCGGGGCGGCCTCGCTTCCGGTGTGCTCCTTCGGCCCCCTCGCCGCACCCACCCCCTATAGGGTCAACGTCCGTATACGCAAGGGACGTTGAGAAGAGGAGCGGGGCATGGGTGTGGCGATCCGGACGGCGGGCGAGGGGGACCGGGACCTGGTGGTCCGGCTGCTCGACGAGGCCTTCCAGGACGATCCGGTGAGCGGCTGGGTCTTCCCCGGGGACGCGTACCGCCGTTCGACACACCACAGGCTGATGGCCGCGTTCACCGACATCGTGCTCGCCGAGGGCCGGATCGACCTCGCCGAGGACGGCTCGGCCTGCGCGCTGTGGCTGTCGGTGTCCGCCGACGAGCACGCCGACGAGGAGGGCCCCGCCCTGGTGCGCGAGGCCGTGGACCCGGAGAACGAGCGTGTCGAGCTGATCGGCCGGCTCACCGCGGACGTCCACCCCTCGGAGCGGGCCCACGCCTACCTGTGGATGATCGGGGTGTCCCCCGGGCGCCAGGGCGAGGGACTCGGCACCGCGCTCATCACCTCGGTCCTCGACCGTTGCGACCGCGAAGGGCTGCCCGCCTATCTGGAGGCGAGCAGCGCCCGCAGCCGCGCGCTGTACGAGCGCCTCGGCTTCACACGCGTGGACCGTCCGCTCGACCTGCCCGACGGCCCGCGGATGTGGCCGATGTGGCGCGAGCCGCAGGCCCGTTAGGCACGGCGGCTCTCCGCTGCCAGCGCCGTCACGATCCGCTCCACCAGCCCGTCCGGGACGCTCACCCGGGGCGGGACGCCGTCCAGGACGCCCGGCGGGGTCAGGTGTACCAGGAGCAGTCCGAGCATCGCGAGACGGAGCACGGCGACGGTCCCGTCGCCGCCGGGCAGCCCGGCCTCGCGGTGGAACTCCATGCCGTACTCCAGGTCACCGCGCACCGACCCGGTGAAGGACGCGAGCGGTCCGGGGCGGCGGGCGCCCTCCAGGCACATCTCCAGGAGGGCACCATGGCCGGTGCGGTCACGGGGCGCGCGGGCTATGAGGTCGTGCGTGAAGGCGGCCACCGGTGACCGGTCCCATGGCCTGTTCAGGAGGTCATCGAGCGCCTCGGGGTCCGGTGCGAGTGGGGTGTGGTGGTGCGGGCGGCCGCCGTGACCGCCGTGACCGTCGGGGGCACACCGGCGCTGTGGCTGCGGGACCCGGCCCAGCCTCCGCGCCGTCCACCTGGGAGCGGGTGGCGTCCGCCCCGACGCTCTCCCTGCCCAAGGGGTGGCAGGACACGTGCCCGACCGCGACGGCCGACTCCGACGAGAGCGTCTCGGCGGGCGTCGCCTGCCGGGCCCGGGCTTCTCCGCCGAGGCGGTCAGGACCGGCCGGCCGGCCCGCCCGTCTCCGGGTCGCGGGCCGTCAGGCAGTACGTGCCGCCCGCCGGATCGCGCAGCACGCTCCAGTGGCGGCCACGCGAGACCAGCTCCGCCCCGGCGTGTTCGTGAGCGGCCCGGGTCGCCTCGATGTCCGCGCAGGCGAGGTCGAGGTGGGCGGAGGCGGGACGTTCCTCGCCGAGCCGTTGCAGCAGGATGCGGACGGGCAGCCCGGGCGGCGGCTGCACCACGTGGAACTCGGGGAGGGAACCCGGCCGGGACTCCCAGTCGGGCAGCAGGCCGCTCCAGAAGGCGACTTCGGCGTCGAAGGACGACGGCGCGAGATCGAGGCAGACCTGGTCGAGGCGGCTGCCGCGCACCACCGGCGGCCGGACCGACTCGCCGTGCCACGGCACCGCGCAGAACAGCTCACCCGCGGGCGAGCGCAGCACGACGAGCGTGCCGTGGTCGGCCACCGTCTCCGCTCCGAGCCGCCGCGCGGACGCGGCGAACGCGGGCACGTCGGCCACCGCGAAGTCGAGGTGCGCGCCGCCGTCGCCCTCCCCGACCCCCTGGACCTTCACGCAGGCGTCGGCGCCGTCCGCCAGGAGGGTCACGAACTCCCGCCCCTCTCCGCGGAGTTCGGACAGGCGTGTGTCCGTGACCGTGGTCCAGAAGTCACCGGCACGCGCGAACACCCCGGCGGGCCGGTCGACGAAGGCGTAGGTCCACAGGACGGATCGGCTCATGACGGTGATCGTAGAGGGAGGCGGCGGGCCGTCGCCCTGCCGCGGGCCGAGGAGACAGCCGTACGGCGTCTCGCGGAAGCTGTGCCGGACGCGGTCCTCGGGGCCCACCGTGCCGTCATGGCTCCCTCTCCCTCACTCGTGCGCGTGGTTCTGGGACAGGTTTCGCCTTCGGTTCACCGGAGAGCGGCCTCCGCTTGTTTGCATTGCGCAATGGACCACATCACGTTACTGGTGGCCGTCGTCATCGTCACGGCGCTCGCCTTCGACTTCACCAACGGGTTCCACGACACGGCGAACGCGATGGCGACGTCCATCGCCACGGGTGCGCTGCGGCCCAGAACGGCCGTGGTGATCAGCGGGGTCCTGAACGTGGCCGGTGCCTTCCTGTCCACCGAGGTCGCCAGAACGATCTCCGGTGGCATCGTGGACGACACCCTGGTCAGCCCGGGAATGATCTTCGCGGGGCTGGTCGGGGCGATCCTGTGGAACCTGCTGACCTGGCTGGTCGGGCTGCCGTCCAGCTCGTCGCACGCGCTGTTCGGCGGACTGATCGGAGCGGTCTGGGTCGGGGCCGGCGCGCACGGTGTGCACGTCGGCAAGGTGGTCGAGAAGGTGCTGATCCCGGCGGTGGTCTCGCCGCTGGTGGCGGGGGTCGCCGCGCTGGTCGCCACCTACCTCGCCTACAAGCTCACCAGCCGGGCCCGCGAGGCGTCGGTGACCAGGAGTTTCCGGTTCGGGCAGATCGCCTCCGCCTCGCTGGTCTCGCTCGCGCACGGCACGAACGACGCGCAGAAGACCATGGGCGTCATCACCCTGACGCTCATCTCGGCGGGCGCGCTCGGGCACGACGCCGGTCCGCCGGTGTGGGTGGTCGCGTCGGCGGGGCTCGCCATCGGCCTGGGCACGTACCTCGGCGGCTGGCGGATCATCCGCACGATGGGCAAGGGACTCACGGAGATCCGGTCGCCGCAGGGCTTCGCAGCCGAGACGGCGTCCACCGCCGTCATCCTGACCTCCGCCCACCTCGGCTTCGCCCTGTCCACCACCCAGGTCGCCTCCGGCAGCATCCTCGGCGCGGGCCTCGGGCGGCGGCTCGGGGAGGTGCGCTGGGGCATCGCGGGGCGGATGGTGATCGCCTGGCTGGTCACGCTGCCGGCCGCCGCGCTCGTCGGCGGGATCTCCGCCGGCGCGGTCAAGCACGGCGGGGACGCCGGCACGGTCGTCGTCGCCCTGGCCGGGGCGGCCGTCGCGGCGGGCATCGTGGCCCTCTCCCGGCGCAACCCGGTGCACGCGAACAACGTCAACGACGCCCACGAGGTCGCCGTCCGAGCCGCCGGGCCGGCGCACGTCGGCACGGTCGCCTGAGCCACGGGAGTGCACGGCATGAGTCTCGACTGGAGCGCACTGGGTGAGGTCACCGCGGTCAGCATCGGTGTCACGGTCGCCGTGGTCGTCGTCTTCGCCCTCGGCGTCCTCGGCCTCGCCCGGTTCGAGGGAGCGCGTGAGGAGGACGGCACGGTCCACGTCGTGGGCCTCGCCCAGGCCGGCCTGTGCTTCACCGCGTGCGCGGCGGTGGTGGTGTACGGGATCTGGCTGATCGTGCCGCAGTTCCACTGACACCGGCGGGGACGTCGGCCAGGACACGCGCGGCGCGCACCTGCGAAGGGGCCCGGTCGGAGTCGACCGGGCCCCTTCGGGACGCCCGTGGCCTGCGATGGTGCACCGATCGCCGGCCGGGGAGCCTGACGTGTGGTCAGGCCTTCTTGGTCTCCCAGAAGATCTTGTCGATCTGGGCGATGTAGTCCAGCGCCTTCTGGCCGGTGGCCGGGTCGGTGGACGCCTTGGCGGCCGACAGGGCCTTCAGGGCGTCGTTGACCAGCTGGTGCAGCTCCGGGTACTTCTCGAAGTGCGGGGGCTTGAAGTAGTCGCTCCACAGCACGGAGACGTGGTGCTTCGCCAGCTCGGCACGCTGCTCCTTGATGACGGTGGCGCGTGCCTGGAAGTGCGGGTCGTCGTTGGCGGCCATCTTCTCCTGGACGGCCTTGACCGACTCGGCCTCGATGCGGGCCTGGGCCGGGTCGTACACGCCGCAGGGCAGGTCGCAGTGGGCGCTGACCTTGACCTTGGGGGCGAACAGGCGGGAAAGCATGCGCAATCCTTCCTCGTGATCGTCTTCTCAGGTGCGACATTACTCCCCGGGAGAAGCGATATGGCGAGTGCCCCCATGGGCTTAGGACAAAAGTCCGGGGTGAGACTGAGACTGGTGGAGGACGAACCGGGGAGGTGCCGGGTGATGCCGGAGCTGTCGCAGGAGACCGAACACAAGGGGGCCGTACTGCCCTTCGGGCTGGCCGAGGTGACCGGTCCGTCCATGGTGCCCACGCTCCGTCACGGCGACCGGCTCGTGGTGCGGTGGGGCGCCCGGATCAGGCCCGGTGACGTGGTCGTCCTGCGCCATCCGTTCCAGCAGGACCTGCTCGTCGTCAAGCGGGCCGCGCAGCGGCGCGAGGGCGGCTGGTGGGTGCTGGGGGACAACGCGTACGCCGGTGGCGACAGCACCGACTACGGGACCGTGCCCGACGAGCTGGTGCTCGGCAAGGTCCGTTTCCGTTACCGGCCGCTCGGACCGGATCAGCGGTCGCCGTTCGCCGTCGTGCGCTGGGCGGTGTCGGCCGCCAGGCCCGTGCTGTCCGACCGGTCCGCCTCCAGGCGTTTTCGGGCGCGGTAGGCCGCCACGTTGGCGCGGGTCGCGCAGCGGTCGGAGCAGTAGCGCCGGGAGCGGTTGGTGGACGTGTCCAGGAAGGCGTTGCGGCACGGGGACGCCTCGCACAGGCCGAGACGGTCGACGCCGTGCTCCGTCAGGTGGAACGCCAGGCCCATCGCCGCGATCGCCGCGTAGCCCGCGGTCGCGTTGGACGGGTGGTCCGCCAGGTGCATGTGCCACAGGGGGCGGCCGTCGTCGTCCCGGAAGTCGTGCCCGGAGATCTGCGGGCTGACCGGGAACTCCAGCAGGAGCGAGTTCAGCAGGTCCACGGCGAGGGTCTCGTCGCCCCCGTCCGCCGCCTCGAAGACCGCGCGCAGCCGGCCCCGGACCGAACGGAACCGCGTCACGTCCGCGTCGGTGGCGCGACGGGCCGCCGACTGGTTGCCGACGAACAGGTCGCGGACGGCCTCCACCGAGGTCAGTGAGTCCTTGCCCCGGGCCGGTTCCTCGCTGTTGACGAGACGCACGGCGTAGTCCGAGTAATAGGCCAGTTCCACTTGTAGTCCTTACGGAGGCGTTCTATGGTCGTGGTGCGGTCGGGGTAACAGCCGGTCGTGCGTCCAGGGTATTACGGGACCTGTGGGGCGTGACCTCGTGCGACGGAGGGGCTCGATGACGGACACGAACGCGGACACCAGGACGGCCGGGGCCGACTGGCAGGCGTGGCAGGAGAGCTGGGACCGGCAGCAGGAGTGGTACCTGCCGGACCGGGAGGACCGGTTCCGGATCATGCTCGACATGGTCGAGGCACTCGTCGGCACCACCCCCCGCGTCCTGGACCTCGCATGCGGCACGGGAACCATCACGGCCCGGCTGCTCGCCCGGTTCCCGCAGGCCACCAGCACCGGCGTCGACCTCGACCCGGCGCTCCTCGCCATCGCCGAGGGCACCTTCGCGGACGACGAGCGGGTCACCCTCGTCACCGCCGACCTCAAGGACCCCGACTGGCCGGCGAAGCTGCCGTACGACTCGTACGACGCCGTCCTGACCGCCACGGCCCTGCACTGGCTGCACAGCGAACCCCTCACGGCCCTCTACGGTCAGGTCGCGGAGCTCCTCCGCGACGGCGGTGTCTTCATGAACGCGGACCACATGATCGACGAGTCCACGCCGCGGATCAACGCGGCCGAGCGGGCGCAGCGGCACGCGCGCATGGATCAGGCCAAGCGGGACGGGGTCCTCGACTGGGCGCAGTGGTGGCAGCTGGCCGGCCAGGACCCCGTCCTCGCCGAGCCCACGGCCAGGCGCTTCGAGATCTACGGTGAGCACGCGGACGGCACCATGCCGTCCCCGGCGTGGCACGCGCGCGTCCTGCGGGAGCAGGGCTTCGCGGAGGCACGGCCGGTGTGGTGCTCGCCGTCGGACACGGTGCTGCTGGCGCTGAAATAACCCGGAGCACGCGCGAAGGGGCGGTACGGGAGTTCCGTACCGCCCCTTCGTCGCCGGGCGCCCGTCGCCGGGCGCGTGTGGCCTGTGACCTGTGGCCTGTCGCCTGTGGCTACAGCACCTTGGACAGGAACGCCTGGGTGCGCTCGTGCCGGGGGTTCGTCAGGACGTCCCTCGGGTCGCCGGACTCGACCACCACACCGCCGTCCATGAAGACCAGGCTGTCGCCCACCTCGCGGGCGAAGCCCATCTCGTGGGTGACGACGATCATCGTCATGCCGGACTCGGCGAGGTCGCGCATGACGTCGAGGACGTCACCGACCAGCTCCGGGTCCAGGGCCGAGGTCGGCTCGTCGAAGAGCATCAGCTTCGGGTCCATCGCCAGCGCACGGGCGATCGCCACGCGCTGCTGCTGACCGCCGGACAGCTGCGAGGGATAGCTGCCCGCCTTGTCGGCCAGGCCCACCCGCTCCAGCAGCTGCTGCGCGCGCTCCCTGGCCTGCGCCCGGCTCACGCCCTTGACCTGGACCGGGGCCTCCATGACGTTCTCGACGGCCGTCATGTGCGGGAACAGGTTGAAGCGCTGGAAGACCATGCCGATGTCCCGGCGCTTGACCGCGACCTCGCTGTCCTTGAGCTCGTACAGCTTGTCGCCCTTCTGGCGGTAGCCGACCAGCTCACCGTCGACGTACAGGCGGCCGGCGTTGATCTTCTCCAGGTGGTTGATGCACCTGAGGAACGTCGACTTGCCGGAGCCGGAGGGGCCGATGAGGCAGAACACCTCGCCGGACTTCACTTCCAGGTCGATCCCCTTGAGGACCTCGACCAGGCCGAAGGACTTGTGGACGCCCTCGGCCTTCACCATGGCGGTCATGCGGTGCCTCCCGCCGACGAGGAACGGTTCGACAGGGACAGCAGGTTCGCCCTGATCTTCTGCAGCGGCGTCGCCGGCAGGCTGCGGCTGGAGCCGCGGGCGTAGTACCGCTCCAGGTAGTACTGGCCGACGCTGAAGACCGAGGTCAGCACCAGGTACCAGGCAGCGGCGAGGAACAGCATCTCGGCCGGGGCGCCGGAGGTCTGGCCGATGTCCTGGGCGACCCGGAGCAGCTCCGAGTACTGGACCACGGACACCAGCGAGGTCGTCTTCAGCATGTTGATGACCTCGTTGCCCGTGGGCGGCACGATCACGCGCATCGCCTGCGGGACGACGATCCGGCGCAGCGTCTTGCCGTGGCTCATGCCCAGCGCGTGCGCCGCCTCGGTCTGGCCCTCGTCGACCGAGAGCAGACCGGCCCGGCAGATCTCCGCCATGTACGCGGCCTCGTTGAGACCGAGGCCGAGCAGCGCCGTCAGGAACGGGGTCATGAACTGCGACCACTCGTCCTTGTAGACCGGCCCGAGGTTGATGTACTCGAAGACCAGGCCCAGGTTGAACCAGACGATGAGCTGGACCAGGACCGGGGTGCCGCGGAAGAACCAGATGTAGAACCACGCGATGGACGAGGTGACCGGGTTCTTCGACAGGCGCATCACCGCCAGCAGGATGCCGCCGACGACGCCGATCAGCATGCACAGCACCGTGAGCAGCAGCGTCTTGCCGACGCCGCTGAGGATGCGGTCGTTGAAGAAGTAGTCCGGGATCGCCCCCCAGTTGATCCTGCCCTGGGAGAACGCGTAGATGACCCCGCCCAGCAGGGCGAGGGCGATGACGGCGGAGACGTACCGCCCGTAGTGACGGACCGGGACGGCCTTGATGGCCTCCGGGCCGGCCGGCGGGGTGTCCGCCGGCCCGTCCGTCTTGTCGATGTCAACTGTCACGGGTATTGCCTTTCAGTGGCCGCAGGCCGCGCGGTCACTTGCCGCCGTTGATGGTGGCTTCCTTCACGGCGCCGTCCTCGACGCCCCACTTCTTGATGATCTTTTCGTACTCGCCGTTGGCGATGATCGCGTCCAGGGCGGCCTTCAGGGCGTCCCGCAGCTGGGTGTTGTCCTTGGCGACCGCGATGCCGTACGGCGCGGCCTCGACCTGCTCGCCGACCAGCTGGAAGTCCTTGCCGCCACCGGAGGTCTTCACGGCGTACGCGGCGACCGGGAAGTCGGAGGAACCGGCGTCGGCACCGCCCGCGCGCAGCCGGGTCTGGGCCTGCTGGTCGTTGTCGAAGGCCTCGATGGAGATCGTCTTGCCGCCGGTGCACTTCTTCGCCTCGGCCTTGGCGAGGTCCTCGGAGACCGTGCCGCGCTGCAGCACGATCTTCTTGCCGCACAGGTCGGACCAGGTCTTGATGCCCTGGTCGTCGCCCTTCTTGGTGTAGATCGAGACGCCGGCGGTGAAGTAGTCCACGAAGTCGACGCCCTCGCCGACCTTCTTGCCGGTGTCCGAGTCGACACCCTCCTGGCGGTCCTTGGAGTCCGTCATCGCGGACATGGCGATGTCGTAGCGGTCGGAGCGCAGACCCGTGATCAGGGTGTCGAAGGTGCCGTTCTGGAACTCGAACGTCACACCGAGCTGCTTGCCCATGGCGGCGGCGAGGTCCGGGTCGATGCCGACCGTCTTGCCGGAGCTGTCCTTGAACTCGACCGGCGCGTAGGCGATGTCGGAACCGACCTTGACGACCCCCGCGTCACGGATCTCCTTCGGCAGCTTGTCGGCCAGCGGGGCCGCGCTCGCCGAGGCGGTGTCGGTGCTGTCCGAGCCGCCGTCCTTCGTCTGGTCACCGCAGCCGGTGAGCAGCAGGGTGCCTGCGACCGCGATCGCACCGACCGCTGCTAGCCGGGAGTGCGCCGCGGTCGTACGACGGGTGGAGCTTGCGGTCATGGTGGGTTCCTCCGGCGGATGGGTGGAGTTGCCGATGGGGCGGGCAGCCCGCCGAGGGGTTCGGCAGGTGCCTTGGACCCTGGGGTGGTCCTGGGTCGACGAGAGCACACGCCTTCGAGTGTCGCGACCTTGTGTGATGACCGCATCTTGCCATTCGGACGGAGGCATTCAGGGGGCCCACCATGTCAAAATCGGATAACGGGCGACACCCGAACCCCACCAGGTCGGTACATCCCGACCGCACCATCTGCGGGAATGCCCCCTTCCGGCCGGAAGATCTCCGGCGCATCTCGGGATACGGACTTAGGGGCGGGAGCCGGCTGCGGCCGGTTGAGCGTCTCGCGAGCGGTCGTCAAGGGGATCTTGAGGGTGCGCGCCTATATTTCGTCATGATCCATGTCACGGGCACGAGGCCGCTTCAGGTCCCGGTGTGTGACCTTGCGCTATTGGACTCGTCGTCGGTGCCGTCCGTCGGGTAAGAAGGTTCTTCACACCCCTCATCCGGGGCTCAGGGCGCGTGTGCGGCGCGCCCGTCGCGTAGGTGCCCGTACGTACCCCCGTACGCGGCACGAAGCAGCACCTCGGCGCACGACAGCAGCACCCTCGGCAGTACTCAGGGCCGTGCGCGGTGCCCCGCCCACTTCTCAACCAGGAGTGGCCACCCTCAACCATGCAGACCTAAGGGGTAGAACAAAGTGGCAGCGGAGATCGTCAATCCTCGCAGCGACAGCAGCAGTACGGAGCAGGAAGGCGGGGCCGAGCCCCTCGATTCCTTCGATCCGGCGTTCGCGCTGCACCGTGGCGGCAAGATGGCCGTGCACGCCACCGTGCCCATCCGCGACAAGGACGACCTGTCCCTGGCGTACACGCCCGGCGTCGCGAAGGTGTGCAGCGCCATCGCCGAGCAGCCGGAACTGGTCCACGACTACACGTGGAAGTCGTCCGTGGTCGCCGTCGTCACCGACGGTACGGCGGTGCTCGGGCTCGGGGACATCGGGCCCGAAGCCTCCCTTCCGGTGATGGAGGGGAAGGCGATCCTGTTCAAGCAGTTCGGTGGCGTGGACGCCGTTCCGATCGCCCTGGCCTGCACGGACGTCGACGAGATCGTCGAGACCGTGGTGCGGCTCGCGCCCTCGTTCGGTGGCGTGAACCTGGAGGACATCTCGGCGCCGCGGTGCTTCGAGATCGAGCGCAAGCTCCAGGAGCGGCTGGACATTCCGATCTTCCACGACGACCAGCACGGTACGGCGGTCGTGACGCTGACCGCGCTGCGGAACGCCGCGCGGCTGACCGGGCGGGGGATCGGGGACCTGCGGGTGGTGATCTCGGGCGCGGGCGCGGCCGGGGTCGCCATCGCGAAGATGCTGGTCGAGGCGGGCATCGGGGACGTGGCCGTGGCGGACCGGAAGGGGATCGTGTCGGGGGACCGGGACGATCTGACCTCGGTCAAGCGGGAACTGGCGTCCTTCACGAACAAGGCCGGGATCAGCGGGTCGCTGGAGGCGGCACTGGACGGTGCCGACGTCTTCGTCGGGGTGTCCGGCGGGACGGTGCCGGAGCCGGCGGTGGCGTCCATGGCGAAGGGGGCCTTCGTGTTCGCGATGGCCAACCCGAATCCTGAGGTGCACCCCGAGGTCGCGCACAAGTACGCGGCGGTCGTGGCCACCGGGCGGTCGGACTTCCCGAACCAGATCAACAACGTGCTGGCGTTCCCCGGGATCTTCGCGGGGGCGTTGCAGGTGCGGGCCTCTCGGATCACGGAGGGGATGAAGATCGCGGCGGCGGAGGCGCTGGCGGCGGTGGTCGGGGACGATCTCGCCGCGGACTATGTGATTCCCTCGCCGTTCGACGAGCGGGTGGCGCCGGCGGTGACGGCGGCGGTGGCCGCGGCGGCTCGGGCCGAGGGTGTGGCTCGGCGGTGAGGTTGCTGGTGTGAAGGTGGCCCCGTCCGGGTGGACGGGGCCATTTCTTTGCTGGGGGGTGGGGCTGTTCGGGTGGCGCACTCCGGCCCGCACTCTCTGGCGCCGGTCCAGGCACTCCCAGCCTGTCCGGCGTTTGAGGACGAGGCCCCTTCAGGGCCGATGCGGGGGTCTGGGGGCGGCAGCCCTCAGGGGCGCACGCGCCGGGGGTGAGGGGCAGGCTTCCGGGCCTGACAAGAGGGCGTGTGTCACAGCGCCGCGTGGTTCCGATGGCCGTCGGCGGAGCCTATCGTCATGGTCATGTTCGCTGCTTACGCCGCCCGAATCGACCGTGACCAGCCCCTCACCGGCCTCGAACTGGGGGAGCGTCCCGCTCCTGAGGCCCGCCCCGGCTGGAGCACCGTGAACGTCAGGGCCGCCTCCCTGAACCACCACGACCTCTGGTCACTGCGAGGCGTGGGTCTGGCCGAGGACAAGCTGCCGATGATCCTCGGCTGTGACGCCGCCGGCGTCGACGAGGACGGCAACGAGGTCGTCCTGCACTCCGTCATCGGACAGACCGGGCACGGGGTCGGCCCGAAGGAGCCACGCTCCATCCTCACCGAGCGCTACCAGGGGACGTTCGCCGAGCAGGTCGCCGTGCCGACCTGGAACGTCCTGCCCAAGCCCAAGGAGCTCTCGTTCGAGGAGGCCGCCTGTCTGCCGACGGCCTGGCTGACGGCGTACCGGATGCTCTTCACCAACGCGGGCGTGCGCCCCGGTGACTCGGTGCTCGTGCAGGGTGCGGGCGGCGGTGTCGCCACGGCCGCCATCGTGCTCGGCAAGGCCGCGGGCCTGCGGGTCTTCGCCACCAGCCGGGACGAGGCCAAGCGGAAGCGGGCCGTGGAGCTGGGAGCCGTGGACGCACTGGAGTCGGGGGCGCGGCTGCCGCAGCGGGTGGACGCCGTCATCGAGACCGTCGGCGCCGCCACCTGGTCGCACTCGGTCAAGTCCCTGAAGCCGGGCGGCACGCTCGTCATCTCCGGGGCCACGAGTGGTGACCGGCCCTCGCATGCCGAGCTGACCCGGATCTTCTTCCTGGAGCTCAAGGTCGTGGGGTCGACGATGGGCACCAAGGACGAACTGGAGGACCTGCTCTCCTTCTGTGCCGCCACCGGCGTACGTCCCGTCATCGACGAGGTGTTGCCGCTGGACCGGGCCCGGGAGGGCTTCGAACGGCTGGCGTCAGGGGAGCAGTTCGGCAAGATCGTCCTCACCCACGCCTAGGGGTTGTGCTCTCTCGCTCTTCGTTCTCTTCCGCGGCCGGTCCGGGTTCGGGCCGGCCGTCGGCATGTCAACTGTGGTTGACAAGAATGGCATGTCAACGTAGGTTGACGCCATGACCGAAGCAACGGATCTCGCCGAGCGTGCGGGTGATCGCGATCCCCGGGTCGGGCTGCGGGCCGTCGCCGCGCTGCGTCGGCTGCTGGAGCAGCTGGAGGCGGTGCAGGTGCGCAACGCGCGCAATCAGGGCTGGTCGTGGCAGGAGATCGCCGCGCTGCTCGGTGTGAGCAGGCAGGCCGTGCACAAGAAGTACGGGAGGCATTGATGTTCGAGCGGTTCACCAAGAGTGCCCGGGACGTGGTGCGTGAGGCGTGGGAGCACGCCGAGCGGGCGGGAGCGCCGTCGGTGGAGACGGAGCACATCCTGCTCGCTCTGCTCGACCGGGAGGCCAGCCGTGGTTCCTTCGCGCTGGCCGCGCTGGGACTCACCGAGCGCGGGGACGCGGTCCGGGAGGCGCTGGTCGAGGCGCGGCGACGGGCCGGACTGTCCCAGGCGGAAGCCGATGCCCTGGCGGGGCTGGGCATCGACGTCTCGGAGATCGTCGCCCGGGTCGAGGAAGTGCACGGCGTGGGGGCGATGTCCGGTGAGACGAAGGGCAAGGGGTGGTGGTCCGGACGCCGTTCCTTCGGGCGTGGCGGCAAGGAGGTGCTGGAGAAGGCCCTGCGGATCGCGCTGGCCCACCATGACCGTCACATCGGCGACGAGCACATCCTGCTGGCCCTCGCCGCCCGCCCCGGCGTGCCCGCGGAGGTCCTCGCCGAACACGGGGTGACGTACGAGTCGCTGACACGGGTGCTGTACGGCGGAGGCCAGGGCAAGGCCAAGGCGGGCTGAGGGGGCGGGGGCGGAACTGCGGGGGCGCCTCCTTGAGTGGTACGGCTGAGCTGCCGGCTCGTGCCGGTCGTGCCGGTCGTGCCGGTCGTGCCGGTCGTGCCGGCTCGTGCCGGTGGGCGGCTGGGCGGCCGTACCACCCGAGGTGCGTCGGTCAGGGCTTCGGGGTGCGCAGTATCGCCCCGATGTGGGCCGCCGCCGTCGAGAGGTGGCGGCGGGTGTCGCGGAGCTGGTCGGCCGTGACGCCGTGGTCCCGGGCGGCGTCACGGATGTCGTCCCGGAAGCGGTCGAGCAGGCGGTCCAGGTCACGGGCCGGATCGCCGGTGAAGTCCTCGTGGGCCCACGACGGCTCGTACGCGCCGGGGAAGTCCTCCGGGGTCTGCGCGTACTCGGGTGTCGGTGCGGCCTTCTCGGCGGTGCCGTGGCCCCGACCGAAACCGAAGTCCTTCCCGAACTCCCTGCCGTAGTCCTTTCCGAACTCGCCGAACTCCTTGGCCAGTTCGGTCAGGCCCTCGCGAAGGCCCGTCGGCCAGTCGCCCCGCGCGAAGTGGTCCTGCACCTGTTCCTGGACCCGCCGGGCGATGCGCTGGACCTCCTCCTGGGCCTGCGTGTGAGCCCGTTCCTGCGCCTCCTTGGCCTGGCGACGGGCACGCTGGGCCTCCTCGCGGGCCCGCCGGCTCTCGTCCTTGGCGCGCCGGGCCTGTTCCTTCCACTCCTGCTTGACGCGGCGCATCTCCTCCTTGGCGATGCGCCACGCCTCGTTGTCGGTGTACTCGGTGAAGTTCCCGAAGGGACCGCCCTGTTCACCGTCGGTCTTGGCGCCGGCAGTCCCGGAACCGGAACCGGAACCGCTGCGGGCCTCGGAGGCCGCCGCCCGCATCTCGCGCCGCAGGTCGCCCGCCGCTCCGCGCACGTCGGCCCGGATCTCGGCGGCGAGTTCCGCGACCGACTCACGGATCTCCAGTTCCAGGTCGGCCAGTTCCCCGCTGCGGTCGGCCAGTTCGGCGCGGCCGGCGTCCGTGATGGCGTACACCTTGCGGCCGCCCTCGGTGGTGTGGGTGACCAGGCCCTCGGTCTCCAGCTTGGCCAGGCGGGGGTAGACGGTGCCCGCGGACGGCGCGTACAGCCCCTGGAAGCGCTCTTCCAGGAGGCGGATCACCTCGTAGCCGTGGCGCGGGGCCTCGTCCAGCAGCTTCAGCAGGTAGAGGCGGAGGCGGCCGTGGGCGAAGACGGGGGGCATGTCAGAGCACCTTCTTGTCGGTCGTGCCGTCGGCCGGGGCGCTGGTCGAGCCGGTGCCCGGGCCGGAAACGGAATTGTCCCCCGAGGTGTCGCGCGGCCCGTCCGCCGGGGTTCCGGCCGCGGGCTCGGCGTGCTCTCGTGCTCCCGCTCCGCCTCCGTCCTCCCACGGTTCGCTCTCGTCCTCCCGGGGAGGCCGGCGCAGCAGGGCGATCGAGCCGGAGACGGTGGTCGCCCGCAGCTTGCCGGTGCCCGCGCCGAGACGGCCGGTGATCTTGTGGGCGCCCCACTGGCCATGTATCCGCAGGCCCTCGAAGGCGTTGGAGATCGTGCCGCTCGCGGTGTTGGCCTCGACCTCCGCGTCGGCCGGCTGGGGCAGCCGGATGGCGATCTCGCCCGAGACGCTGGTCAGCCTGACGTCCGTGGGGCCGTCCGGATCGAGGTCGACGATCATGGAGCCGCTGACCGAGTCGCCCCGCACGGAGGAGCCGGAGCCCTCCACGACCGTGAGGTCCCCGGAGACCGAGTTGAACCGGAGGTCGCCGGTGACGGCCTGGGCCTCCAGGTTCCCGGAGACCGTGTCGGCGCGGACCGGGCCGGAGAGCCGGACGAGTGTCGTGTCGCCGGTGACGCCCTTGACCACCGACGGCCCGCGCACGCCGGAGACGACGGCGCCCGCGTCGACCACACCCACCTCCACCCGGGTGTCCGCCGGCACCGCCAGCGAGACGACGGCGCTGCGCCGCCAGCCCTTGCGGTCGAGCCACTTGAGGAAGCCCTTCCAGGGCAGGTCGTCGTATGCCACGGTGAGCGTGCCGCCGTCCTGGGTCACCACCAGGGGCGGGCCCTGGATGTCGGAGACCTCCAGGCGGGCGGAACCTTCGTCGGTGCCCACCACGTTCACCGTTCCACTGACGATGCGCACGTGGAGGGTCGTGACGGGATCGTCGAAGGTGAGCTTGGCGGGCTCCGTGACGGACCACTCGGGCATGGTGCAGACCTTCCCGTCGCAACGCGCCATATCGCGTCTCCTGCTCTTCACGATATATCGCGGACACGGAAAGTCAAGACACTCGTCCGGGATCTTCACGGTGCTAAAAGGTGACTGAAGCGGATCTGTCCCCCTAGCGTGTGATTCATGTCGACGGAAGCCACCCGTACCGGTCCCGCCCCTGGCGCCCTGTTGCTCTGCCGGGCGGAGCCGGATTCCGTCGCTCCGGCCGCCCGTCTGCTGCGCGAACCGATGGTGCTCACCCGCGCGGGCGAGGACTGGAGCGTCCTCGTCCCCGAGGGCACGCCCTGGCAGCACGGCGGCGAGCCCGTCGACCGCGTGCTCACCGGCTGGGCCACCGCCCTCGCCGTCGCCGCACCCTGGCCCGTGCTGGCCCTGTGGTGGGACGCCGACCGTGCCGGCTGCACGCTCGCCTCCGGCTTCCGCCGCCCCGTCGGCTACGTGTGGCTCGCCGACGGCACGCCCGCGGGCGTGGAGGAGGCCATGCGCACCTTCGCCGCCCGCCTGGGCCTCGACCCGGTCCTGGACCTCCAGGCCCTCGACCACCTCACCCGGCCGAACCGCGGGGCGGACGCGCGCGCCCGGATGCGCGGCCTGCTCGCCGTTCTCACGCGCGCGGGGGTGGCCCTTCCTCCCGGCCTCGTCCCCGGCGCGTCCGCCGACCGCCTCCGCGAGGCAGCCGGTGTCCGGCCGGACGCCCGCCCGATCGGGCCGCAGGGACGGCGGGACGCGGTCCGCCAGGAACGCGACATCGCCGAGGACCGCCCTCCGGGTCCCTGGCTCCCCTGGGCCGGCGGCCCGCAGGCCCGCGCCCTGGCCCTCACCCAGGTGGCCGCGGGCGTCCCGCTCGCGCTCTGGGGGCTGCGACACCGCAGCGGCGGCTGGATCGCGGCGGGGGCGCTGCTGCTCGCGCACGGCGCGCTGGGGCTGGCCCACGGCCTCGCGCACCCGCGCGACTGACGCGAGTCACATGTCTCGCGCGCCCGGGTCCGCCACCCCGGCATCCCCGCGCGGCGGAAACCTCGCACACCCGCGACCCGGCCACGGGCACCACGCCTCTGACGACCAGGGGAAAAGGGGCGCCGCGCCGATGCCCGAGAGCCCTACTCGTCGTCCTCGTCGTCCAACCGGGCCAGCCACGTCGCGAGCCGCTCCACCGGTACCTCGAAGTCCGGGTTCAGATCGACGAAGGTCCGCAGCTGCGCGGCGAGCCACTCGAAGGTGACCTCCTCCTCGCCGCGCCGCTTCTCCAGTTCCTCGATGCCTCGGTCGGTGAAGTACATGGGGTCGCTCTCCTGCGTCCGGACGGGGTGCTGGGAACCAGCCTACGCAGCAGCGCGGCCCGCGCTCGCGAAAGGGCCCGGCTCCCAGTCACCACGACTCGGAACCGGGCCCCGCGCTCAGGCCACCTCAGGTCTGTTCAGAGGCTCACGCCTCGAAGACCTCGCGCACCAGCTGCTCCTGCTCGGCCTGGTGCCGCTTCGCCGAACCCACCGCCGGGGACGACGAGTGCGGGCGGGAGATCCGCCGCAGCCGCTCCCCGTGGGGCACGTCCGCGCCGACCGCCAGGTCCAGGTGGTCGATCAGGTTCAGGGCGATGAACGGCCAGGCGCCCTGGTTGGCCGGCTCCTCCTGGGCCCACAGGTACTTCTCGGCGTTCGGGTACTTGGCGATCTCGGCCTGGAGCTCGGCACCCGGGAGCGGGTACAGGCGCTCGATGCGGATGATCGCGGTGTCCGTGACGCCGCGCTTGCGCCGCTCGCCCTCAAGGTCGTAGTAGACCTTGCCGGCGCAGAAGACGACCTTCTTGACGGCTGCCGGCTCGACCGACGCGTCGCCGATGACCGGGCGGAACTGACCGGTCGTGAACTCCTCCGCCTTCGAGGCCGCGGCCTTCAGACGCAGCATCGACTTCGGGGTGAAGACGATCAGCGGCTTGTGGTGCGGGTTGTGCACCTGCCACCGCAGGAGGTGGAAGTAGTTCGACGGGAGCGTGGGCATCGCGACCGTCATGTTGTTCTGGGCGCACATCTGGAGGAAGCGCTCCGGGCGGGCGGACGAGTGGTCCGGGCCCTGGCCCTCGTAGCCGTGCGGGAGGAGCAGGGTGACACCCGACGTCTGGGCCCACTTCTGCTCCGCCGACGAGATGAACTCGTCCACGACCGTCTGGGCGCCGTTGACGAAGTCGCCGAACTGCGCCTCCCACATCACGAGCGCCTCTGGGCGGGCCAGCGAGTAGCCGTACTCGAAGCCCATCGCCGCGTACTCGGACAGGAGCGAGTTGTAGACGTTGTAGCGCGCCTGGTCCTCGGAGAGGTACATCAGCGGCGTGAACTCCTCGCCCGTGGCGCGGTCGATCAGCACCGCGTGGCGCTGGCCGAACGTGCCGCGCTGCGAGTCCTGGCCCGCCAGGCGCACCGGGACGCCCTCCAGCAGGAGCGAGCCGACGGCGAGGGTCTCGCCCATGCCCCAGTCGATCGTGCCGTCCTCGACCATGGCCGCCCGGCGCTGCAGCTGCGGCAGCAGACGCGGGTGGGCGGTGATGTGGTCGGGGATGTTGACCTGGGACTCCGCGATCCGCTTGACGACCTCCGTGGTCACCGCGGTGTTCACGGCGACCGGGAACTCCGCCTGCGGGTCGGAGGTCTCCACGACCGAGGGCTGCGAGGTGGCCTCGCGGACCTCGGTGAAGACCTTCTCCAGCTGGCCCTGGTAGTCCTGGAGCGCCTGCTCGGCCTCTTCCAGGGTGATGTCGCCGCGACCGATCAGCGACTCGGTGTACAGCTTGCGCACCGAGCGCTTCTTGTCGATCAGGTCGTACATCAGCGGCTGCGTGAAGGCCGGGTTGTCCGACTCGTTGTGACCGCGGCGGCGGTAGCAGATGAGGTCGATCACCACGTCCTTGTTGAACGCCTGGCGGAACTCGAAGGCCAGCCGCGCGACACGGACCACGGCCTCCGGGTCGTCGCCGTTCACGTGGAAGATCGGGGCCTCGATCATGCGGGCCACGTCCGTCGCGTACATGGAGGAACGCGAGGACTCGGGGGCCGCGGTGAAGCCGACCTGGTTGTTGATGACGATGTGGACCGTGCCGCCGGTGCGGTAACCCCGCAGCTGCGACATGTTCAGGGTCTCGGCCACCACGCCCTGGCCCGCGAAGGCCGCGTCGCCGTGCAGGGCCACGGGCAGGACCGTGAAGTCCGTGCCGCCCTTGTTGATGATGTCCTGCTTGGCGCGCGAGACGCCCTCCAGGATCGGGTCCACCGCCTCCAGGTGCGAGGGGTTGGCCACCAGCGTGACCTTGATCTGCTCGCCGTCCAGGCCCGTGAAGGTGCCCTCCGCGCCCAGGTGGTACTTCACGTCGCCGGAGCCGTGCATCGACTTCGGGTCGAGGTTGCCCTCGAACTCGCGGAAGATCTGGGCGTACGACTTGCCGACGATGTTCGCCAGGACGTTCAGCCGGCCGCGGTGGGCCATGCCGATGACGACCTCGTCCAGGCGGGACTCGGCGGCCGAGTCCAGTACCGCGTCGAGCAGCGGGATGACGGACTCGCCGCCCTCCAGGGAGAAGCGCTTCTGGCCGACGTACTTCGTCTGCAGGAAGGTCTCGAAGGCCTCCGCCGCGTTCAGGCGGCGCAGGATGCGCAGCTGCTCCTCGCGCTCCGGCTTGGTGTGCGAGCGCTCGATGCGGTCCTGGATCCACTTGCGCTGCTTGGGGTCCTGGATGTGCATGAACTCGACACCGGTGGTGCGGCAGTACGAGTCGCGCAGCACACCGAGGATGTCGCGCAGCTTCATCAGGGACTTGCCCGCGAAGCCGCCGACGGCGAACTCGCGCTCCAGGTCCCACAGCGTCAGGCCGTGCTCGGTGATGTCCAGGTCGGGGTGCTTGCGCTGGCGGTACTCCAGCGGGTCGGTGTCGGCCATGACGTGGCCGCGGACCCGGTAGGAGTGGATCAGCTCGAAGACGCGGGCGGCCTTGGTGACGTCGTCGTCGTGGCTGGCATCGATGTCCTTGAGCCAGCGGACCGGCTCGTAGGGGATGCGCAGCGCCTCGAAGATCTCGTCGTAGAAGTTGTTCTCGCCGAGCAGGAGGTTCGCGACGATCCGCAGGAACTCGCCGGACGCGGCGCCCTGGATCACCCGGTGGTCGTAGGTCGACGTGAGCGTCATGACCTTCGAGATGCCGAGCTTGTTCAGGGTGTCCTGGGACGTGCCCTGGAACTCCGCCGGGTAGTCCATCGAGCCGACGCCCATGATGACCGACTGGCCGGGCATCAGCCGCGGCACCGAGTGGACGGTGCCGAGACCGCCGGGGTTGGTCAGGGAGACCGTCACACCGGTGAAGTCGTCCATCGTCAGCTTGCCGTCGCGGGCGCGGCGGACGATGTCCTCGTAGGCCTGCCAGAACTCGAAGAAGTTCAGCGTCTCGGCCTTCTTGATGCCGGCGACGACGAGCTGGCGGTCGCCGTTCGGCTTCACCAGGTCGATCGCCAGGCCGAAGTTGACGTGCGCGGGCTTGACGAGGGTCGGCTTGCCGTCCTTCTCCGCGTAGTGCCAGTTCATCGACGGCATGGCCTTGATGGCCTGCACCATCGCGTACCCGATCAGGTGCGTGAAGGAGATCTTCCCGCCCCGGGCGCGCTTGAGGTGGTTGTTGATGACGATGCGGTTGTCGAAGAGCAGCTTCACCGGGACCGCGCGCACGGACGTGGCCGTGGGCAGCTCCAGCGAGGCGTTCATGTTCTTCGCGACCGCGGCGGCGGGGCCGCGCAGCGTCACCATCTCGGGACCGTCCGAGGACGCCGCGGGCTCGGCCTTGGCCGCCGGCTTCGCGGCGGCGGGCTTCGCGGCCGGAGCGGCCGGAGCGGGCGCGGCGGCCTTGGCGGGCGCCGGAGCCGCGGCAGCGGGCTTCGCCGCGGGTGCCGGGGCGGCCGGAGCCGCGGCCTGGGCCGGAGCCGGGGCGGCGGGTGCCTGGGCCGCTGGGGCGGCGGGCGTGGGCTGGGCCGGGGTGGTGGTGGTTCCTGCGGCCCCCGTGGCCGCAGTACCCGCCGGAGCCGAGGCGACGGCCGCGCCCGGCTTGTAATCGGCGAAGAAGTCCCACCAGGCTCGGTCTACGGAGTTCGGGTCCTGGAGGTACTGCTGATAGATCTCGTCGACGAGCCACTCATTGGGACCGAACGCCGCAGCGGGGTTCTTCCCGGCTTGGTCGTCGGTCGAGATGCTCGAGTTACTGGGGGACTGTGGCGACACGGCGGCAACCGCCCTCTTCCGCTTCACAAGGTGATGGACAGCGGGAATAAAGGCTACGCCTCCCCGACCGGGAAGGTCAGGCCGGGCCCGTTCATCGTCGTGTAAGTCACATCTAAGCGCGGGTTTCGGGGGTGAAAATGGCGGGAAACAAGCGTGGTTCCGCTTCAACGGGGATGGCTCGGCCCGGCCACGGCGCGACGTACGCGCGGGCCTGTGCCTGATCACACGTGTCCGCCACGGCGGACGCCCGTGGATCTTGTGGCTCCGCTTCGAACTTTACGTCAACTTGGCCGAGAGGGAAGTCCCGGAAGGGTGACAAGAATCCGGCAACCCCGCTCGGATTCGGCCACTCCGATCCGGCCGCCGTGCAGATCCACCGCCCAGCGGGCGATGGCCAGACCGAGCCCCGTGCCGCCGTCGCTGCCGGGACCGTGCGGCCGGTTCACGCTGCCGCGGTTGAACCGCTCGAAGACGCGGTGCCACTCCGACCGGGGAATGCCGGGACCCTCGTCGAGAACCTCCAGTTCGAGGGACTCGGGCAGGGCCCCGCGCCGCGCCTTGACCGTGACCCGGCCGTGCGGCGGGCTGTGCTTGACCGCGTTGTCGATGAGGTTGGCCACCACCTGGTGGATCCGCTCCGGGTCCGCGTGCGCGGTCAGCTCCGGCGGGGACACGTCGAGGTGCAGATGGACGTCGTTGCGGGTGTGGCTGCCGGATCCGGAAGCGATGCCCGCGCGCGCCGAAGCGACCATGTTGGCCTCCTTCAGGACGCCCGACAGGTACGGCCACACCTCGAACCGTCTCCGGCGCAGGGGTACGACCCCGTTGTCCAGCCGGGACAGGTCCAGCAGCGTCTCGACCAGCCGGCCGAGCCGCTCGGTCTGCTTCAGTGCCGTACGCATGGTCTCCGGGTCGGCCTGGGTGACACCGTCGACGATGTTCTCCAGCACCGCGCGCAGTCCCGCGATCGGTGTGCGCAGCTCGTGCGAGACGTTCGCCACGAGTTCCTTGCGCTGGCTCTCCTGGGCCTCCAGGTCGTCCGCCATGCGGTTGATCGTCTGGGCCAGGTCGCCGAGCTCGTCCCGGCGGTTCTCGCGCACCCGGCGGGTGTAGTCGCCGTGCGAGATGGACCGGGCCACCGCGTTCATGTCGTCCAGCGGCGCGGTGAGCGAATGTGCCACGAACTGCGTGATGAGCAGTGTGGCGATCATCGAGAAGACCGTGATGAAGCGCAGCTCCGTCTGGGTGCGCACCGCGATCATCGACAGACCGGTGGTGATCAGCACCGAGGTGACCACCAGCGCGCCCAGCTTGGTCTTGATCGAGTACGGGCTCACGCCTCCCCAGGGCTCCCTGGGGCTTCTCCGACCGGCCGGCCCGTCGCTCATGGCGTCGGCGTCTCCAGGGCGTACCCCACGCCGTGCACCGTGCGGATCCGCTCGGCGCCGATCTTCCGGCGCAGCGCCTTGATGTGGCTGTCGACCGTGCGGGTGCCGGAGGCGTCGGCCCAGTCCCACACCTCCGCCAGCAGCTGCTCCCGGGAGAGCACCGCGCGCGGGGTGTTCGCCAGGCAGACCAGGAGGTCGAACTCCGTGGGCGTCAGGTGGACGTCCTCGGAGCGCACCCGTACCCGGCGCTGCGCGTGGTCGATCTCCAGCTCGCCGAGGCGCAGGATGCCGCTGCGCGGTGTGGTGGCGGCCAGCGCGGCCCGCTCGACGCGGCGCAGCAGCACGTGGACACGTGCCGCCAGCTCCCGCATGGAGAAAGGCTTCGTCATGTAGTCGTCGGCGCCGACGCCCAGCCCGACCAGCATGTCGGTCTCGTCGTCGCGCGCGGTCAGCATCAGCACCGGCACGGGCCGGGCGGCCTGGACGCGTCGGCAGACCTCCAGACCGTCGAAGCCGGGCAGCATGATGTCGAGGATCAGCAGATCGGGCTGCCAGGCCTCGGCCGTGTCCACCGCGGACGGACCGTCGACCGCCGTTTGCACGAGGAATCCCTCGGCGCGCAGACGGGTCGCGATGGCGTCCACGATCGTCGGGTCGTCCTCGACGACCAGGACCCGGCGCTGTGCGCCCGGGGTCGCCGCCGTGCCGTTGTGGGAGGTGTGTGTCTGCTCCATCGCCCGCCCCTGAGGTGTGCAATTCCGGAACCAGTGGGGTGATCCCTTGTCTGCGCATGACTGCGCTTGACGCTTGAATGATCGGCGTCAGGGAAGCAGAGTACGGGGAGTTACCGCGCCTTTGCTATCCAGGTCGGACGGCGAGATGCACGACGTCGGGAACGCCCCGGGCAACCGTGATCTCTTCGGTACGCACCTGTCGGAACCCGGCATTCCGCAAGGTTCCCTCGAATTCAGGCGAGGGCTTGGCCGACCACACCGCCAGTACCCCGCCCGGCTTCAACACCCTTGCGCAGCTTGTGAGTCCGGCGGGTGAGTACAGGCCGTCGTTGCCCTCGGTGACCGTCCAGTCGGGGCCGTTGTCGATGTCCAGGCACAGCGCGTCGAACGTGTCGCATGTCTCATTGACGAATGCGACCAGATCGGTTTTCACAATCTCGGTGCGCGGATCGGCGAAAGCCTCGGCGGAGAGGGCGGACAAGGGCCCCTCGCGGTGCCAGTCGATGATCGCGGCCTCGCGCTCCACCACCGTGATGCGGCTCCAGCGAGCCTGCGCGGCGGCATGGGCGAGCGAGAAGCCGACGCCGAGTCCGCCGATCAGCACGCTCGGCTCGGCTCGTTCGCCGAGGGCGTCCAGTGCCGCGTCGACCAGCCGCCGTTCCGAGCGGCCGTCCGAGGTGTCCATCAGGAAGCAGCCGTTGGCGATGATCTGCAGCAACTCGCCGTGCCGGCGCAGCACGACCTCGCCGTGGGGGCCCTCGCGGCGGTCCAGCACTTCGGGGACGTCGTGGGGAATGTCGTACGGAGTGGGCATCGGGCCATTTTGGCATTGGGGGCAGGCGCGGGCTTGGGGGCGATGACCTGGGGGCGGATGACCGGAGTTGGCGGTGTGCTGGTGCGGCTGTTCGGGTGGGGGATGCCTGCGGCGGCCTGTGGTGGGGGTGTGTCGGGATGCGTTCGCTCGCGTCGTGGGCCGGGACCGCCGGGGGTCCAAGTCCCGTAGGGCATCTGATCGCTCACAGCGAACGGCGGGCGGGGAACAATCAGGGGCCCACATGCATTGAGTCGGTACAGCTCAACTTGACTGCCGAAGGGGAGATCATGGCTTCGACGTCCACACCGCTCACCCTGCCCGTGCTGCCGCTCGACGGCGAGGTCGTGCTGCCCGGGATGGTGGTACCGCTGGACCTGAACGACGCCGACGTCCGCGCCGCGGTGGAGGCCGCCGAGGCCGCCGCCCGGTCGGAACCCGGGAAGCCGAAGGTGCTGCTGGTGCCACGCATCGACGGGACGTACGCCGGCACCGGTGTGCTCGGCACCGTGGAGCAGGTCGGCCGGCTGGCCGACGGTGACCCGGGTGCGCTGATCCGCGGCCGGGGGCGGGTGAGGATCGGTGCGGGGACCACGGGTCCGGGCGCCGCCCTCTGGGTCGAGGGCACCAGCGTCGACGAGAGCGTGCCCGATCCCCTGCCGGGGCAGGTCACCGAGCTCGTCAAGGAGTACAAGGCCCTGGCCACCGCCTGGCTGCGCAAGCGCGGTGCCTGGCAGGTCGTCGACCGGGTGCAGGCCATCGACGACGTGTCCGCCCTCGCCGACAACTCCGGTTACTCGCCCTTCCTGACCACCGAACAGAAGGTGGAGCTGCTGGAGACCGCCGATCCGGTGGCCCGGCTGAAGCTGGCCACCCAGCACCTGCGCGACCACCTCGCCGAGCAGGACGTCGCCGAGACCATCGCCAAGGACGTCCAGGAAGGCGTCGACAAGCAGCAGCGGGAGTTCCTGCTGCGGCGTCAGCTGGAGGCCGTACGGAAGGAACTGCGCGAGCTCAACGGGGAGTCGGAGGGTGAGGAGTCCGACGACTACCGGGCGCGCGTCGAGGCCGCCGATCTGCCCGAGAAGGTCCGCGAGGCCGCTCTCAAGGAGGTCGAGAAGCTGGAGCGGGCGAGCGACCAGTCGCCCGAGGGGTCCTGGATCCGGACCTGGCTCGACACGGTGCTGGAGCTGCCGTGGAACGAGCGGACCGAGGACCAGTACGACATCCAGGGCGCCAAGGCGGTGCTGGACGCCGAGCACGCCGGGCTCCAGGACGTGAAGGAGCGGATCACCGAGTACCTGGCGGTGCGCAAGCGGCGTACCGACCGGGGACTGGGGGTCATCGGCGGGCGGCGTGGCGGTGCCGTGCTCGCGCTCGTCGGTCCGCCCGGTGTGGGCAAGACGTCGTTGGGCGAGTCCGTGGCGCACGCCATGGGGCGGAAGTTCGTGCGCGTCGCGCTGGGCGGTGTGCGGGACGAGGCCGAGATCCGCGGGCACCGGCGTACGTACGTGGGCGCCCTGCCCGGGCGGATCGTGCGGGCCGTCAAGGAGGCCGGGTCCATGAACCCGGTGGTGCTCCTCGACGAGATCGACAAGGTGGGGTCCGACTTCCGGGGCGACCCGGCCGCCGCCCTGCTGGAGGTGCTCGACCCGGCGCAGAACCACACCTTCCGGGACCACTACCTGGAGGTCGAGCTGGACCTGTCGGACGTCGTCTTCCTCGCCACGGCCAATGTGCTGGAGGCCATTCCGGAGGCGCTGCTCGACCGGATGGAACTGGTCCGGCTCGACGGGTACACCGAGGACGAGAAGATCGTCATCGCGCGGGACCACCTGGTGCCGCGTCAGCTGGAGCGGGCCGGTCTCGCCGAGGACGAGGTGAGGCTCGACGAGAGCGCGCTGCGCAAGCTGGCCGGTGAGTACACGCGTGAGGCCGGTGTCCGCACCCTGGAGCGGTCCATCGCGCGGCTGCTGCGCAAGGTCGCGGCGCAGGAGGAACTGGGCGAGCGGAAGCTGCCGTTCACTGTCCGGGACGAGGACCTGCGCGAGCTGATCGGCCGGCCGCACCACGTGCCGGAGTCCGCCCAGGACCCGGCGGAGCGGCGGACCGCCGTGCCGGGCGTGGCGACGGGCCTCGCGGTCACGGGCGCGGGCGGTGACGTGCTGTTCGTCGAGGCGTCGCTGGCCGACCCGGAGACGGGTGCGGCGGGGCTGACGCTGACCGGCCAGCTGGGCGACGTGATGAAGGAGTCCGCGCAGATCGCGCTCAGCTTCCTGCGCTCGCACGGAGCCGAACTGGAGCTGCCGGTCGGTGACCTGAAGGACCGGGGGGTGCACATCCACTTCCCGGCGGGCGCGGTGCCGAAGGACGGGCCGAGCGCGGGCGTCACGATGACGACGGCACTGGCTTCGCTGCTGTCGGGACGCCTGGTCCGTACGGACGTGGCGATGACCGGTGAGGTGTCGCTGACCGGGCGGGTGCTGCCGGTCGGCGGGGTGAAGCAGAAGCTGCTCGCCGCCCAGCGCGCGGGGGTCACGACCGTGATCATCCCCAAGCGCAACGAGCCCGACCTGGACGACGTCCCGGCGGAGGTGCTGGACAAGCTCGACGTCCACGCCGTCACGGACGTCCGCCAGGTCCTGGAGCTGGCGCTGTCCCCGGCGACCAGCGGAGCCGCGTCGGAGGTTCCGGTGGCAGCGTGACGCCGGTGTCCGGCAGCGGGCCTCGCCCGCGGGCATCGGACGAGGGGAGGCCCGGGTCCCGTGAGGGAGGCCCGGGCCTCCGCCTCGCCCGGGCGCGTCAGCCGTGGGCGAGGCGACGACACGGTCCAGCGGTGCGGGCGGTCCACAGTCGGCTGGCGGAGCGGAGAACGCCGGGTGGTGAAGAGGCCGGAGGCCGCCGTTGGTCCAGCCCTGCGAAATACTGGCGGAGCTGCGGTGATGGCGGTGCGGTGGCGGAGACTTTCAGGACCCGGGAAACCGAGGCAGGGGCTGACGTGCACGAAGACGCGAACGGCGAGGGACGCGGAGCCGGATCCGGCGTGTCCGCGAGCGGTGTGGACCAGCCCGCGTTCCTGGCGCTGGAACGCGAACTGACCGTCCTGCTGCGGCGGGCCCGCGCCAACCAGGGCGAGATGGCCCGCGAGGTCCACCCGGACCTGGAGTCGGCGGCGTACGGCCTGCTGGTGCGCCTGGACGAGTTCGGCCCCCAGCGCGCCACCGAACTCGCCGCCTACATCGGCGTCGGCAAGGCGACGATGTCCCGTCAGCTGCGCGCCCTGGAGGAACTCGGCCTGGTGGCCCGGGAACCGGACCCGGCCGACGGCCGCGCCTGGCTGATCGCCCTCACCCAGGAGGGCCACGAGCGGGTGACCCGGGTGCGTGAGGCCCGCCGGGCGCGCTACGCCCGCCGGCTGGAGAACTGGGACTCGCGTGAGGTCTCCGAACTGGCCCGGTTGCTGCACCAGTTGAACCGGGGGATGGAGAAGTAGGCCGCGGGACCGGGCAGAAGGAGACGGGGGGCGGCGGGACCGGGCAGAAGGAGACGGAGGTCCGCGGGACCGGGCGAGGGAGACGGAGGTCCGCGGGTTTTCGCGTCCCTCAGAGCTCCGCGTACACCACCGTCGCGTCGTCGTGCGTCTTGCTGCGGCCGAGATGCGCCCGCTCCCGCTCGTCCGCCCGCTCCAACTCCCGTACGCGGTCCACCAGTGCCTGCGCGCCCTGCTTGCGGACGTAGGTGAAGCAGTCGGTCCAGTCGCCCTCGCGGAACCTCTCCACCCAGCGGGTCGCGCCGTCCGTCAGGGCGGCGAGCGCGCGGACGTCCGCGCGCGGTACGGCCCCGGTGACCGCCCGCGCCGCCACCGTCGGGTCCGCCGCCGCGGTGAAGAAGCCGCCCTCCTTGTTGCGGACCGTGGAGTCGGCCAGGGCGTCCGTGGCCAGGGCGGAGCGGGGCAGGAGGGCGAGGCGGTCGTCCAGGTGGGCAGTCACCGTGCCGTTCGGCGACTCCACCAGGAGCGCGGAGTCCGAGAGGACCAGGTGGTCGACCGTCTCCGGTGACCAGCGGGCCAGAACCACCGTGGCCTGGGGGGTGCGTGGGTGAGAAAGGTCACAAGAGGATTGATGGGCCTCGGCAGTTCGAAGAATTGCCCTGGAGAGGATCTCCGACAGGGGTAGATCCCGGCAGGAAACAGTCATTTCGGTCAGGGCTCCGCCGAGGCGCGCGGTGAACCACGGGACCGAATGCAGACAGCCCGTCGCGCCCTTCGGCGGTGTCACTCCGTCCAGGACCACGAGCGCGCCGCCCAGTCCGGAAGCCGGTAGCGCGACGCTCGCGAAGTCCTCGTTGGGGCGGACCCGGTCGCCCGGCTCCGAAGCAAGTTCCGTACGCATCCAGCCAGTCTGCACGAGCTCTTCACATGGTGCGCCAAAGGCTGGCAATGATCGCGGAATTGGCGCAGCCATGCAGGTCAGGCGCCTGATTTGGGAGGGAATAGCTCGCTCCGGTCAGGCGTGGCGGCGAATATTGCCACTGCCCGCCGTGGACGTCCAACCGGCCCACCGCGCGCGGCCGCTGCATGGGCCGGAGGAACTTGCCCGCCAACTCCCCTCCGATGTTCACTCCTTCGGGTGGCGGGTCAGGTGATGCGCGACCACCGCCCACCGGCACTGGGAGGGTCGGGAACCGCACCGGGTGTATGCACCAGTTGGCCCGAAAGATGGGTCGATGGGTGTCACCCGGGGCCATGAGTATTCACGAGTCAGGAATGCGAGCACCGGTGCAGAAGACGCGGCCTCGTCGTACGGGCAAGCAGGCGGCCTCCGACAAAGGCGTGGAGCGGACACCGGGCACGCCCCGCTCCGGCCCGCCCGGCGCCTCCGGCGCCCCGGTCGTCCCCGTGGGCAAGGGCCGTCCCACCCACGTCCGCACGCGGCTCATCCTCGCCGTCGCCGTCGTGGCCGCCGCCGTCGCCGGGGCCGGCGCCCCCTCCCTGATCACCGCGTCCGGTCAGCTCAGCGACTCCCAGGACCTGGTGGTCCTGGCCGAGCAGACCCAGGACGCCCTCGCCCTCGCCCACTCGCTCGCCGACGAACGCGACGAGGTCACCTCGTACATCGCCGCCGGGCGCCCCAAGTCGAAGGCGCCCTCCGAGCAGCGCGGCGCCCGGGTCGACCGGGACGTCGAGGAGCTGCGCGCCGACCCGGACGCGCCCGCCGCGCTCCGTGGCGACCTGGAGGACATCGCCGCCCTGCGGCGAGCGGCGCTCACCGGGAAGAGCACCGCTCTCGAAGCGCACAACGCCTACTCCGCGGCCATCACCGACCTCCACAGGCTCGCCGAGCGGCTGGCCGAACAGATGCCGCCCCGCGCGGGCTCCGGCGCATACGCCCTCGCCGAGCTGGACTCCGCCGTCCAGCAGGCCGCCGCCGCCCGAGGGCTCCTGCTCGCCGCGCTGAACGTGCCGACGACGACCCAGACCGTCATCGACCCCACGACCGGTCTGCCGGCCACCCAGACCGGCTCCTCGGACGCCGACACCAAGCAGCGTGACGCCCTCAGCGCGGCCGCCCAGCAGGCCCGTCTGCGCTCCGACGCCGCCCTCGCCGACTTCCGGGACGTCGCGCCCGCGGCGGTCAGGGCGCGTTACGACTCCACGGTCACCGGCCCCGAGGTCAACTCCGCCGAGAAGTACCTGGCCTCCCTCACCGACCAGCCGACCCTGAGCAGCGACGAGCTCGGCACCGGCACCGGCAAGGCCGACGCCGCCCTCTCCGCCCGGATCGACGCGATGCGCGGCGCGGAGGCCGCCCTCTACGACCGCCGGGTCAAGGAACTGGCCCAGCTGCGCGACGACGACGTCACCGCACTGGAGATCCGCGTCGCCGTCCTCGGCGCCCTGGTGCTGCTGGCCATCGGCATCGCCACCGCCATGGCCCGCACCCTCACCCGGCCGCTGTCCGTGCTGCGCCGCGGCTCCGCCCGGCTCGCCGGGGCCGAGGACCCCACCGCCGAGGAACCGGTCACCTTCACCGGCCGCAACGACGAGTTCGCCCAGGTCGTCCGCTCCGTCAACGCCCTGCACGCCCACGCCGCCGCCCTCGCCGAGCGCGTCACCACCCTGGAGGCCGACCGCAAGCACCTGGTCGGCCAGCGGCAGAAGATGGCCGACGCCCGCGAGCAGCTGAAGGCGGAACTCGCCGAGTCCGCCGCCCAGCTGGAGCGCGTGCGCACCAGCATCTCCACCACCTTCGTCAACCTCGCGCTGCGCACCCTGGGCCTGGTCGAGCGGCAACTCGCCGTCATCGAGGGCCTGGAGGAGCGCGAGCAGGACCCGGAGCGGCTCGCCACGCTCTTCAAGCTGGACCACTTCGCCACCGTCATGCGCCGGCACAGCGAGAACCTCCTCGTCCTCGCCGGCACCGAGCACGTCCAGCAGAGCGCCGGTCCGGTGCCGCTCGTCGACGTGGTGCGCGCCGCGGTCAGCGAGATCGAGCGGTACGAGCGGGTGCGCATCGCCGCGCTGCCGCCGCACGCGCACGTGGTCGGCTTCGCCGCCGACGACCTCTCCCACCTGCTGGCCGAACTCATGGAGAACGCCACCTCGTTCTCCCCGCCCGACCTGCCCGTCGAGGTCTCCGGCTGGCTCCTGGAGAGCGGCGAGGTCATGCTCTCCGTCCAGGACGAGGGCATCGGCATGACCGCCGACCGGATGAGCGCCCTCAACTCCCGCCTCGCCGACTTCGACCCCGAGACGTCGTACGACTCCTACGGCTCGGCGGACGAGGACAGCGCGGAGGGGCTCGGCCTCGGCCTGTACGTGGTGGCCCGGCTCGCCCACCGGCACGGCGTGCGGGTGCGGTTGCGCGAGCAGAAGCAGGGGGGTGTCGCCGCGGTCGTCGTCCTGCCGAAGGGCCTGCTGGCCGCCGCGCCGTCCGCCGCCGTGCCGGCGTCGTCGGCGCCGGTCACCGATGGCACGCACTCCTTCTCCCTGCCCGGCGCGGACGCCGAGGTCAACTCCAACGTCCTCAGCGGCCGCGAGAAGGGCGAGGACCCGCTGGTCGCGCTCGCCGAGAAGGCCGTACGACGCTCGGAGACGGCCGGGGACGAACGGGACGAGACCCGACGGGACGAGACCCGACGGGACCAGACCCGACGGGACCAGACCCGACGGGACGGGGACGGACGAGGCGGGGACGGACGGCCGGCGACGGAGTCACCGGCCGAGACCACGATGGAACTCCTCGTCCCCGACCCCCAGGAGCCCCAGGAGCCCCAGAAGTCCGCTGAGCCCCAGGAGACGGCCGAGGCCGACGAGCCGGCGGCCACCGCAGACCCGGACCCGGACCCGGACCCGAATCCTGATCCGTACACCATCGGCCCCGACCGTCACGAACGCGTCCCCGACCAGCGGGACGCGTTCCTCCCCGACCAGCCGGACGAGCCGGACGAGCCGGAGAAGCCGGACGAGCCGGAAGAGCTCGTCACCGAGAAGGGCCTCCCCAAGCGCACCCCGAAGATCACCGCCCCGGCCGCCGCCCCGCGTCAGCGGAGCGGATCTGTCGACGCCGAGGCACTCCGCCGCCGCCTGGGCGGCTTCCGCCGGGGGGCGGAGGCCGGCTACCGCGACGTCGAGGCGGAGATCGCCGAGCAGACCGGGCAGCACCAGGCACCCGTCAGGGATGCCGCAGGAACCGCACAAGCCGAAGAAGCCACGGGGGGCACCGTCGAGGAGGCAAGCAGTTGATCGCGCCCACAACCTTCGGACTGAGCCGTGAGGCCCGCAATCTTCACTTCCTGCTGACCAATCTCGTCGAGGAGGTGCCGGGCATCCAGTCGGTCGCCGTCGTCTCCTCCGACGGACTGCTCCTGCTCTCCTCCGACCCCGGTCGCAACGCCGAGGCCCGGGAGGCCCGCGAGGAGAAGCCGTCCGGCCCGCGCGGCTCCTCCGCCGACCTCGCGACCATCGTCTCCGGCATCGGCAGCCTCACCGTCGGCGCCGCCAAGCTGATGGACTCCGGCCCGGTGCGGCACACCATGGTCGCGATGGACGAGGGCAGCCTGTTCGTGATGTCGATCAGCGACGGCTCGCTGCTCGGGGTGCACGGCTCCGCCGACTGCGACATGAGCGTGGTGGCGTACCACATGGCGCTCTTCGTGGGCCGCGCCGGCCACGTCCTGACGCCGGAACTCCGCAGCGAACTGCGGGAGTCCCTGGAGAGCACGTCGACACCGACGGGGAGCGTCCGATGAGCGGTACGCCGAGCGGTGCGTCGAGCGGTGTGTCGAGCGCTGTGTCGAGCGCTGTGTCGAACAAGCTCCCGGTGCGCGGCGCGGACCGCAAACCCGCCCGGGTGCGCCCCTACTCGCTCACCGGCGGCCGTACCCGCTTCGGACACGTCCTCCTCGTGGAGACGTTCGTGGCGAGCACCGCCGCCCTCGAAGCGGCTGAGGAGCGCAAGGAGCTGACGAACGGCTCCCTCCGCACCCGGGTCATGCCGGAGATGCGGGCCATCGTCGAACTGTGCCGCCGGATGCGGACGGTGGCCGAGATCGCCGCGCTGCTGAAGATGCCGCTCGGTGTGGTCCGGGTGCTCCTGAGCGACCTCGCGGACCAGGGAAAGATCCGTGTGTACGGAACAGGAACCGGTCACGGCACGGGCCGGCCGGACCGCGCTCTGCTGGAAAGGGTGCTCAGTGGACTCCGTCGTCTCTGACGCCGCTCGTAGCGTCGTCTCCCCGTTCGTCGAGGCCGAGGAGGACCTGAGGTCCTGGCAGACGGACCACACCCGCGCCCCCGTCGCGACGAAGATCGTGGTGGCGGGCGGCTTCGGCGTCGGCAAGACCACGCTGGTCACCGCCGCCTCGGAGATCACGCCTTTGCAGACCGAGGCGCTGATGACCGAGGCGAGCGAGGAACACGACGACCTCACCGCCACGCCGGGCAAGCTGACCACCACCGTGGCCATGGACTTCGGCCGCCTCACGCTCGACGACGACCTGGTGCTCTACCTGTTCGGCACGCCGGGCCAGCAGCGGTTCTGGTTCATGTGGGACGACCTGGTGCGCGGCGCGATCGGCGCGGTCGTGCTGGCCGACACCCGCCGGCTGAAGGACTGCTGGCCGGCCCTGGACTACTTCGAGAGCTGCGGACTGCCGTACGTCGTCGCCGTCAACCACTTCGACGGCAGCGAGCTGTTCGAGCCGGAGGACGTGCGGGAGGCGCTCACGATCCCCGCGCACATACCTGTCATGATCATGGATGCTCGGCGCAGGATCTCGGTGATCGAGACCCTGCTGGCGCTCGTCGGCCACGCGCTGGACGAGACTCCCGAGCAGTCCTGAGCAGTCCCCCGTAAGGAGCCAGCACCCGCATGCGGAAGATACTCGTCGTCGGAGCCGGCCAGTCCGGTCTCCAGCTCGCCCTCGGACTCCAGTCGCACGGGTACGAGGTCACCCTGATGTCCAACCGGACCGCGGACGAGATCCGCTCCGGCCGGGTGATGTCGACGCAGTGCATGTTCCACACGGCACTCCAGCACGAGCGCGATCTCCAGCTGAACTTCTGGGAGTCCCAGGCCCCGAAGATCCAAGGACTCGGCGTCTCGGTGGCGGCCCCCGGCTCGCACGACCCGGGCCCCACCCAGCGCGCGATCGACTGGGTGGGCCGGCTCGACGGCTACGCGCAGTCGGTCGACCAGCGGGTGAAGATGGCCGGCTGGATGGAGACGTTCGCCCAGCGCGGTGGCCAGCTGGTCATCCACGGCGCGGCGGTCGGAGACCTCGACTACTTCTCCCGTACCTACGACCTGGTGCTGGTGTCCGCCGGCAAGGGCGAGCTGGTGCAGATGTTCGCCCGGGACCCCGAGCGCTCCCCGTACAGCGAGCCGCAGCGCGCGCTGGCGGTGGCCTACGTGCACGGGCTGGGCCCGCGCCCCGAGCACCCGGACTACGACGCGGTCCGCTGCAACCTGGTCCCGGGCGTGGGCGAGCTGTTCGTGATGCCGACGCTCACCACCTCCGGCCGCGCGGACATCCTCTTCTGGGAGGGCATACCCGGCGGCCCGCTGGACGTCTTCAACGGCGTCAAGGACCCGGCGGAGCACCTCTCCCTGACCCTGGAACTCATGGAGACGTTCGTCCCCTGGGAGTACGCGCGGGCCACGAAGGTCGAACTGACCGACGTCGGCGGCACGTTGGCCGGCCGGTACGCCCCCACCGTCCGCAACCCCGTCGGCCGGCTCCCCGGCGGCGGCCTGGTGCTCGGCGTCGCCGACGTGGTCGTCGCGAACGACCCGATCACCGGTCAGGGCTCCAACTCGGCCTCCAAGTGCGCCGCTTCCTACCTCGCCTCGATCCTGGAGCACGGGGAGAAGGAGTTCGACGAGACCTGGATGCGGGCCACGTTCGAGCGGTACTGGGAGACGGCCCGGCACGTGACCAAGTGGACGAACGCGATGCTGGCGCCGCCGCCGGAGCACGTGCTCGGCCTGATCGGCGCGGCGGGCCAGCTTCCGCCGGTCGCCGACCGGTTCGCCAACGGGTTCAACGACCCGGCCGACTTCGAGAACTTCTTCTACGAGCCGGAGAGGACCGAGGCGTACCTGGGTTCGGTGACCGGGGCCTGACCGCCGCGGGGGCCGCGGGGGCCGCGGGGGAGGGACATCGGCGGCCGGGGGCCGGTGGCGGCGCCTCAGCTCCCCGCCCCCGGCGCGGCCGGGTCCCCGTCCGGACGCACGGCACCCAGGATCGGATGGGACGCGATCGGGGAGGTCGTGATCTCCTCGCCGGGGCGGGGAGCCTCGACCACCTCGCCGTCGCCCACGTACATCGCCACGTGCGTGGCCTCGGGGAAGTAGATCACCAGGTCGCCGGGGCGCAGCTCGTCGAGGGGAACCTTGGGGAGCCGCGCCCACTGTTCCTGGCTGGTGCGCGGGATGGGGGTCCCGGCGTCCCGCCAGGCCTCGGACGTCAGACCCGAGCAGTCGTACGACGCCGGGCCCTCCGCGCCCCACTCGTACGGCTTCCCGAGCTGCCGCACGGCGTACCGCACGGCCTTGGCGCCCCCGCCCGACGGCTCGCTCCCGTGGCTGAGGGCGCCGGAGGTCACCAGCTTCCGCTGGGCCCTGTCGACTCCGTTCTTCTCGAACTCGGCCAGGGCGGTGAGCTGTTCCGGGGTGAGGGAGGAGAGCAGCTCCTCGACGTCCTTGAGGCGCCGGTGGACGGTGTCGCGTTCCGTCTTCCGGCGGGCGGCCAGGGTGAGCTGGCCGTCCAGGGCCTTGCGGGCCTCGCGGGCCAGGTCGTCGGCCTTCTTCTCGGTGCCGACCAGGCGGCCCACCGTCTCGGCCCGCTCCCGCGCCACCCGGCCGATCACATGGCCCTGGTCGAGGGCGTGCTGGGGGTCGCGGGCGAGGAGGAGGCGGACGTACGGGGAGAGGCCGGTGGTGCTCTGGTACTGCTGCCGGGCCAGCCGGCCCGCCGCGCCCCGGCTGTCGTGCAGCGACACCCTGACCCGGGCCAGCTCCTTCTCCAGCCGTTCGGTCTCGGCGCGCTGCTTCTTGAGCTGTTCCTCGGTGGCGTTGTACGTCTCGGTCGCCCGCTCGGCCTCCCGGTACAGCCGCTGAAGGTCCGTCAGCAGGGCGGCCAGGGACCGTTGACCGGGTTCCGGGGGCTCGGGGACGGCCGTCGCGGGCAGGGGCGCGAGGACGGTCCCGGCCGCCACCGCCGCCGCACAGACGAGACGCAGAAGCCTTCCTGACACGTCATCACCTCCGGTGCGGGGCACGCGGCCGTTCCGCGGCCCTCCGCACCGTGAGCATCGGACGGGTGCCGGAGGTTCGCGCGCCGGGTGTGCGCGGTTCGGCGCAACCGGGTCACCCGTGGGTGTCGTCCGGCTTGCCGCCCGGCGTGGTGTCCGGCGCGGCGCCCGGCCCGGCCCCCGGCTTGGACCAGGGCCAGGCGAGTCTCCGGCCGGCCTTCCCCTCGGGGTCGTACGCGTACTTCCAGCCCTGCTGGAGGCCGAGCCGCCTGCTGTGCGCGCGCGGGACCCGGCGGTAGACCAGCACGGTGGGCGGGCCGCCGGCGGAGTCCGGGACGGGGATGCGGTACGTCTTGGGCGGGTGGCCGGTGGGGCCCAGCAGGACGGGCAGCACCCGGCCGTCCATGGGGCCGCCCTCGAAGGGGGTGTCTTCGCTCTTCACGGCACCAGTGTCGGCCCATGGCGCGGTGGCGGGCCAATGGCGGCGGCCCCGGCCGACAACACCCCGGCCGGCACCGCAGCCGTTTCACGCCGGCCGTGGTCACCTATCTGTCAGTCAGCCGTCAGCCGTCAGCCGTCAGCCGTCATCCGCCAGTCGGCGGTCAGCCGTCCGTCAGCCGTCCGCCAGCAGCGCCTCGACCAGCGCCGAGGTCTGCGGGTCGCGCCGCGCGGTCACCGAGAGCACCGCCAGGAACTGTTCCACGAGCCAGTCCCGCAGTTCGTCGACGGGGGGCTGCTTGTCCTCGTCCAGCCAGATGAGCGAGGCTGCCTCGACCGCCGTGATCCACATGCGGACGGTCATCCGCAGCCGGGGGCCGGGCTCCGTGACCCGGAGATGGCTGAGGATGTGCTCGGCGGCGGCCCGCCGTACGCCGTCCACGATGGCGGTCGTACGGGAGGTCTCGACGACGCTGCCGCCCTGGAGCAGGGCGCTGAAGCCGGCGTCGTGCTGGTCGACGAAGGCGAGGTAGCGGTCCAGGGCGCGGGAGAGGCGGTCGAGGAGGGGGCCCTCGCGGGGCTCGTCGAAGCACTGCTGGAGTTCCTCGGCGGCGGACCTGAGGGCCGCTTCGTACAGTTGCTGCTTGCCGCCCGGGAAGTACCGGTACACCAGGGGCCGCGAGACCCCGGCCGCCTCCGCCACGTCGTCCAGCGACACCTCCTCGGGCGCCCGGTGCGCGAAGAGGGTCAGCGCGGCGTCGAGCAGCTGGCTGCGGCGTTCCTCGACGCTCAGGCGGCGGTAGGCGGGAGTGGGCGCGGAGGGGGTCATGACCAGCAGCGTAACCGGTGGGCCCGCGCCGGGCCCCGGGCGAACAGGCCCTATGCCAGCAAGCCGGACGACCGCCACAGCCGCCGTCCGGCCCCGCGCAGCACGCCGATGTCGTCCAGGAAGTCGGTGAGCCGCCTCGCTCCCGTCTGCATGATCTCCCGGCGGTGGCCGCTCGCCTTCACCTGGGCCAGGGCCTCCCGCTTGTCCAGGCCCACGTTCGGGTACACCTCGGGGTTCACGAAGGCGACCGAGAACACCCGGGCGAACTCACCGGAGGTGACCCGGGTGAACTCCCGCGACCACCTCGGTGCGGTCGTCATCTGGCGCCGCAGCTCCTCGCGGGCGTACCGCACATGGCGGGCCTCCTCCACGACGTGGATCCGGGTCACGCCCCGGATCAGCGTCTGCACCCGCTCGTCCGGGAAGGTCAGCCGCTGCATCCAGTCGAGGATCTCCTCGCCGAGCAGGGTGGCGGTGAAGGAGCCGGGGGTCGTGGAGATCGTCTTGAACAGCCGCCCGAGGTGCTGGTGGGCGCGGCTCACCGGGTACCAGGGGGTGTCGCCGCGCGAGATCAGCCGGGCGAACATCTTCGAGTGCCGGCACTCGTCCTCGATCTCGGTGAGCGCGTACCGCACGTGCGCGCTCGTGGCCGCCTTGTCGTAGATGTGCCGCACCAGCAGCTGCATCAGGATGATCTCGAACCAGATGCCGAGCGAGGCGAGCGCCGCGGCCTCGTGCCGGGAGAGCAGGATCCGCTGCTCCTCGCTCATCCGTTTCCACATCGGGGTGTCGTACAGCGACACCAGCTCCGGCGGCCAGAACCACTTGCCGTCCTCGAAGGGCGCCTCCCAGTCCAGCTCCCGGTCCGGGTCGAAGGAGTGCCTGGCAGAGGAGTCGAGCAGCCGCTGGGCCACCTCTTCCCGGTCCTTGAGCAGGCCGAGCGCGTCACGCAGGCCGTCGAGCGCGTCGGCTTCCGGCAGGGTCGTCATGGCTGATCCACCTCGTTGCCCGGGGTCACGTCGTCCAGCTTTATGAGACTGCCTGTCAGCAAGCTCGTCAATCCCCTGCGCACGACGTGTCGACGCCCCGTCCACCCGCACGACCGGAGAGCTCCGGCCCTCCCGCGCCGCCTACGAGCGCAGCACCGCCTCCATCACCGCCCGCGCGATGGGCGCCGCCACCCCGCCGCCCGTGATGTCCCCCCGGACCAGGGAGGCGTCCTCCACCACGACCGCCACCGCCACCTTCGGCTCCAGGTCGTCGTCGCCCTGCGCCCAGGACACGAACCAGGCGTACGGCGTCCCGGCGTTGAGGACGCCGTGCTGGGCGGTGCCGGTCTTGCCGCCCACGGTGGCGCCGCGGATCGCCGCGTTGCCGCCGGTGCCCTCCGTGACCACCTGGGTCATCAGCTCCTTCAGCCGTACGGCGGTCGCCGGGTGCATCGCCTGCCGTACGGGACGGGGGCCGCCCGTCGCGACCGTGGCGCCGCCCGCCCGGGTCGTGCGCTCCACCAGATACGGCTCCCGCACCTGCCCGCCGTTGGCGACGGCCGCCGAGACCATCGCCATCTGCAACGGCGTGGCCCGGGTGTTGTACTGGCCGATCGACGACAGCGCCAGCTGCGCCCGGTCGACGGAGGTGTCGAACGTGCTCCGGGCCACCGAGAAGGGGATCCGCAGCGCCGTGTCGTTGAAGCCGAAGGCCTGGGCGGTGGCCGCCATGCCGGTCACGCCCACGTCCACGCCGAGCTTCGCGAACACCGTGTTGCACGACCACTTGAAGGCCTCCCGCAGCGACAGGTCCCTGCAGCGGTCCGACTCGTTGGTCAGGCTGGTCGTCGTCCCGGGCAGCCGGTAGGGGGCCGGTGAGTCGGTCGGCGCGTCCAGGTCCGTGATCACGCCCGCGTCCAGCGCGGCCGCCGCGGTGACCACCTTGAAGGTGGAGCCCGGCGGATACGTCTGCCGTACCGCCCGGTTGAGCATCGGCTTGTCCGCGTCACCGTTGAGCCGGGCCCAGGACCGGGCCACCCCGGCGTCGTTCCCGGAGAGCACCGCCGGGTCGTAGGACGGGCTCGACACCAGCGCCAGGATCCGCCCGCTGGACGGTTCGACGGCCGCGACCGCGCCCTTGCGTCCGCCCAGTCCGTCGTACGCCGCTTTCTGCGCGGCCCGGTTGAGGGTCGTCACGACGTCGCCGCCGGGGCTCCGGGCGCGCGTGAAGTCGTTCCACAGCGGGAGCGGCGCCAGCATCGGGTCCGCGCCGGAGAGGATGCCGTCCTCCGCGTGCTCCAGGAGCGTCGTCCCGTACTCCTGCGAGGCGAAGCCGGTGACCGGCGCGTACAACGGCCCGTCGGTGTACGTCCGTTCGTGGCGCAGCTGCTCACCGGTGTCCCGGGAGCCGGTGACCGGCCGGCCGCCGACCAGGATGTCGCCGCGGGGCCGGGCGTACCGGGCGATGTCGGTGCGGCGGTTGGCCGCGTTGTCGTCGTAGGCCCCGGCCTCGAAGACCTGGACGCGGGCGGCGTTGACCAGGAGCGCCACCAGCAGCAGGGCGCAGAAGGCGGCGGCGTGCCGGATGTACCGGGTCACGGGATCACCGGCCCGTCGGAGGCGTGCGGTCCCCGCGCCGAGTCGCTCACCCGGATCAGCAGGGCCACGATCGCCCAGTTGGTGACGACCGAGGAGCCGCCCTGGGCCAGGAACGGCATCGCCATGCCGGTCAGCGGGATCAGGCCCGTCACCCCGCCCGCGATCACGAACACCTGGAGCGCCACGATCGAGGCCAGCCCGACGGCGAGCAGCCGGCCGAAGGGGTCGCGTGTGCACAGGCCCGCCCGGTAGCCGCGCTCCACCAGCAGGCCGTACAGCAGGAAGATCGCGGACAGGCCCGCCAGGCCCAGCTCCTCGCCCGCGGTGGCCAGGATGAAGTCCGACTTGGCGGCGAAGCCGATGAGGACGGAGTGGCCGAGGCCGAGCCCGGTGCCGAGGACACCGCCCGCCGCGAAGGAGAACAGGGACTGGGCGAGCTGGTTGGGTCCCTCGCCGGCCTCGATCGACGCGAACGGGTGCTGCCAGTCCTCGACCCGGCTGTGCACGTGCGGTTCCAGCCAGCCGACGGCGACCGCGCCGAGCGAGGCCAGCAGCAGACCGACCGCGATCCAGCCGATCCGGCCGGTGGCGGCGTACAGCAGGACGACGAACAGGCCGAAGAACAACAGCGAGGTCCCCAGGTCGCGTTCCAGGATCAGCACGCCGACGCTGACCAGCCAGACGGCGACGATCGGGCCGAGGACGCGGCCGGTGGGCAGCTGGATCCGCCGGAACCGCCAGACCTGGCGGCCGGAGTACGCCAGCGCGTGGTGGTTGGCCGCGAGGTACGCGGCGAAGAACACCGCGAGCAGCACCTTCGCGAACTCGCCCGGCTGGATGGAGAATCCGGCGATCCGGATCCAGATGCGGGCGCCGTTCACCGCCGGGAAGAAGATCGGCAGAGTGAGCAGGACGAGGGCGGCGGTGACGCAGGCGGAGGAGTGCCGCGTCAGGACGCGGTGGTCGCGCAGCGCCAGGACGACCACGGTGAACAGGGTCACGCCGAGGCTGGACCACACGAGTTGGGCGGTCGCCGCCCGGTCGCCGGGTGTCTCCAGGTCGAGCCGGTAGATCAGGACCAGGCCGAGACCGTTGAGCAGCACGCCGATCGGCAGCAGCAGCGGGTCGGCACAGGGGGCGCGCAGGCGTACCGCGCCGTGCGCGAGCAGCGCGAGCACGCCGAGCCCGGCGCCGTAACCCGCGGCGCCGGGCGGGACGGTGCCGTTCTTGGCGAGGCCGACCGCGCAGTAGCCGTACACCGACAGCAGGACGGCGAGGACGATGAGGGCCAGTTCGATGCCACGGCGCCGGGGGAGGCGTACGACGGGCAGGGGCGGGTCCGCTGTCCGCACGGTGGTTCCGGCCTTGGTCATGCCCGGAACTTACCCAAATGACGCGGGTTGTCTGCCTTCGTCATCAGCACCAGCGTGGCGAGGGCCCGATGTTGTCGATGTACCGGGCCGCACCCCAGGCCCAGGTGCCGTCCGTGAGGAGGTACCACAGGGGGTTGCCGTCGACGGTCTGGCCGCCGGTCTTGCAGAAGATCTTGACGATCTCCCCGCGGTGCGCGTACCGGATGATCTGGGACCCGCGGTTCGGCGCGCTGCGCAGCGCGAGGGTGCCCGCGGTGACCACGCCCTTGTACAGGCCCTGGTCGTCATGGTGGTGACCGTCGCCGCCGAGGGTGTCCCACTCGTCGCTCGCGACGGCGGGAGTGGCGAGGGAGGCGGCGGCGAGGGCGCCGGCGGCGACGGCTATGGCGCAGCGGGAACGCAGGGACATGGGGTACCTCCGGGAACGGGGGCGGAACCTGACTTACCGCCACATTAGGAGCGGAAGCGGGCCCCCGCCCGTCACGCTGGTCCATAGGAGCAAGCACCCCCGAGGAGCGCCGGGAACCGTCCGGCACGCCCCGCCGGCCGCGGGCGGCGGACCCCCGGGCCCCTACCGCAGGGTCACCACGGCCACGGCCCCGCCGTCCGCCGCGTTGGCGAAGGTCACCCGCGCGCCGAGCACCTCCGCCTGTCCGACCGCGATCGTCAGCCCCAGCCCGTGCCCCTTGGCACCGCCCTCCGTACGGAAGCGCTGCGGCCCGTGCTCCACGAGGTAGTCCGGATACCCGTCCCCGTGATCCCGCACGGTGACCACCGGCCCGTCCACCGTCAGCACCACCGGCCCCCGCCCGTGCCGGTGCGCGTTCGCCACCAGGTTCCCGAGCACCCGCTCCAGCCGCCGCCGGTCCGTCTCCACGGCGACGTCCCGTACGACGACGACCTCCGTGCCGGTCCCCGACGCCCGCACCACCCGCCCGGCCAGCGCGCCCAGCGGCTCCGTGTCCAGCTCCAGCCGCTCCCGCCCGGTCTCCAGCCGGGAGATCTCCAGCAGGTCCTCGGTGAGCGTGCGCAGCGCCGCCACCCGGTCCCGGACCAGCTCGGTGGGGCGGCCCGGCGGCAGCAGCTCGGCCGCCGCGTGCAGCCCGGTCAGCGGGGTGCGCAGCTCGTGCGCCACGTCCGCGGTGAACCGCTGCTCGCTCAGCAGCTTGCCCTGGAGCGAGGCCGCCATGGAGTCCAGCGCGGCGGCGACGGCGGCCACCTCGTCCTGCGGCCGGGTCGGATCCTTCGTACGGGGGTCGCCGACCCGTGCGTCCAGGTCGCCGGCGCTGATCCGCCGGGCCACCTGCGCGGTGGTCTGCAACCGCCGGGTCACCCGGGTCACCGCGAACGCGCCGACCAGCAGCGTCGCCCCGATCGCCAGCCCCGACGACCAGACGATCGCCCGGTCGAGGCCGTCGATGGTGCGCTCGCCCTGCGCGTGGTCGACCTCCACGGCCAGCGCCCGGCCGCCGTCGACCGGGCCCGCGGCCCACATCGTGGGGCGCCCGTGGTGCTCGCCGACCATCGTGCCGCGTTCCCCGGCCGCCGCCAGCTCCCGCAGCGCCTCGGGCAGGCCCGGGGGATCGACGCCGGCGCCCCGCGCCAGCGCGTCCCCGGCCTCGAACGCCGCCGTCTCCTCCGTCAGCCTGGCCAGGGCGAGGTCCCGGGCCTGACCGACCGTCTGGTTCGTCACCGACACGTGCACCAGGACGCCGAGCAGGGCGGCCAGCGCGCAGCACATCACGGTGATGAACACCGCGGCCTTCGCACCGAGCGTGCCGGCCCACCGGGGGAGCGCGGGCCGTCTCATCGACCGCTCGCCGAGGAGGAGCCGGAGGGAGAAGGGGAAGCGGACGGGGACAGGGACGGGGACGGGGACGGGGAGGCCGTCGGGTGCTTCGAGTCCGTCGCGTCCGTCGAGTCCTTCGCGCCCTTCTTCCCGCCCGTGCGCAGCAACTCGTCGTGCGTCAGCAGCATGACGCGCTGGTCCGGGTCCCAGGTCCACTGGAAGCGGTACTCGTAGCCCGCGATGTCGGACGGCGAGCGGATGATCACGGACCGCCCCGCCAGCTCGACCCCGGTGACCGCGTCGTCGTTGGACATGACCTGCGTCAGCCGGCCCGACCGGAACGTGTAGACGCGCACCGCCGTCTGGTTGCCGGGCAGCAGCCGGAACCCGAGGGTCAGGTCGTCCCGTCCGTCACCGGTGAGGTCGCGGTAGTACGGCGTGAGGACGGGGCACCGGCCCGTGGCCGCGCCCCCGGCGCAGTCGGCCATCCGGCGGGCGGTCTCCCGGTACGTGGCCTTGCCGCCCGTGTACGCGTCCGGATGCCGGGCGATCTCCGCCCGGATCACAGCCACCGGGTCCACCCGGTGGATGTCGTCACCCGGGGCCGTGATGCCCCGCACGAGTTCGGACCCGCCGTCGTCGTAGTCCCAGGCCGGACTCGACGCGGGGGCCAGATCCGGCCACAGCCGGTCCGGGCTCATCGCGGTCGGCGTCGGCCCCGCCCCGCGCAGCGCGCCGGTGTCCCCGCAGGCCGACACGGTCGCCAGCAGCAGGGCGACGGTGGCGGCGGTACGGATGCGCGGGGCGGACACGGTGCTCCAGCGGTTCGGGACGAGGGGCGGCGAGGGCGGCGCGTACGGGGCGGTGCGCGCGTACCGGACGGGTGTGAGCGGCGGCTCCGGCAGCGCGCCCCGTACACCTTATTCCGCGCGTTCCGCGGGAAGTCCTTTTCGCGTACCCGGGTGACGCGCAGGGAGAAACGATGGGAGAAACGATTACTCGGTGAGCTCCTCCAGCAGCCGGGCGGTCGGCAGCCCGGCCTTCAGGTACTCCACGAACAGCTCGTTGTGCAGCGCCCAGGGGGAGCGCCGGGACCGTATCAGCCGGATCGCCTCGTCCGCGGAGCGCCCGCGGCCGATCAGGGCGTGCGCGACGACCAGGCCCGAGCGGTTGTAGCCGTGACAGGAGCGGACGAGGACCTTGCGGCCCCCGTCCAGCGCCTCGCACGCGGCCCGCGCGAGCCGGATCACCCCGGCGAGCTGGGTGCCGTCCAGCGGTCCGTCGGGAATCGGCCACACATGGTGCTCGACACCGGGGTCCGGCCCGTGCCCCGGCAGCCGCAGCAGGGTCTGCACGAGGCCGAACTCGTCCCGCACGACGGCGGAGCCGACCTGCCCGGGCCGACTGCTGAACTCGTGCCCGCCCATCCACAGACCGGGCACGATCTCGCTCCACGCACTGTCCGGAGCGGGTACGTCGGGTTGCTTCCCGCTCGTTCGCAACGGCGCCTCCCCAAGCCCCTGCCCACTCAACCCCTGGGCCGACAGAACCTACCCGGGTCGACACCTCCTCAAAGGTATCCGGCTTCTTGCGACCGGAGCACCCGCCTGTTCCCATGGTCAGGGGGTGATGTGCATGAGCGGACTGCGCGTCGTACCGACCTGGCGGCACGGTCGGGAACGGCTCTACGTCTGCCTCACGGACGGCAGGAACATCGCCTGGTACGACCGTGAGGCAGCCCGGGTCAACCTGCTCCGCGAGGACCGCAGACAGGACGTGCTCGACGTCCTCGGACCCTTCCTGACCGGGCCGGTGGCCGTGGGCCCGCCCCCGGTCCCGACCCCCGCGGAGCTGGCCCGGCTGTCCCTCCACCCGGACGACGACCTGGCGCCCAACCGCCCCGGCGAGGCGCTCCAGATCGCCCTGGACCGGGACCCGGGCCCCGCGCACCGGCTGCGCCCCGACCCGCGCCGCCGGGCCCTCGCCGCCGAACAGGCGGTGGGGGAGGCCCTGGACCGCCTGGACGGCGCGGGCTGGCACACCCTGCACTCCGTCCCGCTGCCCGGCGGCGACCGGGTGCACCACCTGGTGATCGGCCCGGGCGGCCTGTTCGCCGTGCACACGCTGTACGCCCGCAGGCAGCGGGTCACGGTCGCCGACCCGATGGTCACGCTGGGCCGCCGTGAACCACACCCGCTGCTGCGCCGCGTCCGGGCCGACGCCGACCGGGCCTCCTACGCCCTGACGGCCGAGGTCCACCCGGTCCTGGCCCTCGTCGGACCCACGGACGTGACGGTCGCCGCGCCCCTGCGCGCGGTCCGGGTCCTGACGGACACGGAGGTGGCGGACCTGGCCCGCACCGGCGGCGTGCTCAAGCCGGCGGACGTGGAGGCGTTGCACGCGATGGCGCGCGACCGGCAGACGTGGACGCGGGTGTGAGTCACCGCAGGTGCGTCACCGGACCGGCTGGAAGAAGCGGTCCAGCGCGAAGTGGCCGATGTCGCGCCCGATGCGGTTGCCGACGATGTCGCTGGTGCGGAAGTGGATGCCGGCCCACACCCGGGTGTCGATGACGTCCTGGTTGAAGTCGGCCGCCTTCGTGTAGGTGCGGGTGGTGCCCGTCCGCGCCGAGGAGATCCGCAGGTCGATGTCGCCGCCGGTGAGGCCGTCCAGCACGGTCACGACGGCGGCGCTGTTGACATTGTGGCCGCTGATCCAGTCCGGGTAGGCGGGCGTGTGCAGCAGCGGTTCCCAGTCCCGGTCGGGCTCGGTGGCGGGGTTGTCGTCGGTGTCGGCGAGCCGGATCGCGGTGATCGGGCGCCACTGCCCGTAGGTGTACTTGCAGTCCCAGGTGGCGATCGTCGCGTCGGCGGCGGCCGTGTTGGCTGCGGCGAACAGCCGGGCCGCGTCCACGATGTCGAGGTCGTGCCGGGCGACGTACCCCCGGAAGGAGTTCTGGAACTGCACCGGCAGCGCGTCGCCGAAGAACAGTGCGGTCTCGGTCTGCTCGGGCGTCCGCTCCTTGCTGTTCTTCGCCCCCATCGCCTTGACCTCCGCGAGATCCCTGGCGTACCGCTTCGAGGTCAGCCGGGGCGGCGGCCCGGGCCGGAACTGGTGCGGCGAGTCGAGCAGCATCGGCCGCAGCCGGGCGATCCACGGGTTGACGAAGGGCTGGTGCGCGGGAAGCGCGGGCCGCCAGACGCCGGCGGCGGGCTTCTGGTCGTACGTCATCGGGTCGCCGCGTCCGTCGTCCTCGCGCAGTTCGATGATCCGGTCGGCGGCCCGCTCACCGAAGCGGACGCCCTGCTTCTCGGCCTTCCCGTCGGGGATCTTCGCGAGGGAGGCGGTGTAGGTCTTGTTGATCCGGGATTTCGAGCCCGGGAAGTACGTCAGCAGCACCCGGCGCGCGGCGGCCGCGGCGGCGGCCTCGGGGGAGGCGGTCCGGGGACCTCGTACGTCCCACCGGTAGGGCGTGTAGCGGCCCTCGATGCCGACGACCGCGTTGTAGACGGCGGCCGAGACGAAGCCGTACCAGACGAACGGCTCGGCCGTCGGACGCTCGGCGTCGCCGCTGACCACCGCCACGGCGGTCTTGTTCCAGTCGGTGATCACCTGCGGGCCGGCCGCCCTGGCCGGGGGCTGCTCCTGGGCGGCGGTCGTCGGGACGGCCCAGGGCAGGGCGCCGAGGGTGAGCGCGGCGAGTCCGACGGCGAGGGGGCGGCGGAGAGAGCGGGAGGGTGGTCGGGTTTCCATGCGGCTCCTTGTGTCGTGGGGGACGTGTGTCGTGGGGGACGGGTTGTTCAGGGCAGCGGTCCTGCCCGGTCCGGGTCGAGCAACGGGGACAGCAGATCGCCGTGGTCCGCTACGCGGGGCGCGAGGTCCGGTGCCTGGAAGGCCAGCTGCGCGGGTGTCGCGCAGTCCTCGACCTCCGTCCACGTCACCGGCGCCGACACCAGGGGCTCGGCACGTGCCCGAAGGGTGTAGGGCGTGGCCGTGGTCTTGCGGGCGGCGTTCTGGCTCCAGTCGACGAACACCTTTCCGGGCCGCAGACTCCGCGTCATCCGGTGGACGACCAACCGGGGTATCGCCCGTTCCGCCTCCACGGCCAGCCGCCTGGCGTACTCCGACACCTGATCGGACGACGCTCCCCGGACCGCCGCCAGCAGATGCAGCCCCTTGGACCCGGCGGTCTTCGGGTAGGCCTCGATCCCGTCCGCCGCGAGCCGCTCCCGCAGCCACAGGGCGACCTCGCAGCACTCGACGATCGTCGCGGGCGCCCCGGGGTCGAGGTCGAAGACCAGCCGGTCGGCCTCGCCGGGCGAGCCGATCAGCCACTGGTGGGTGTGGAACTCGGTGACCAGGTTCGCCGCCCACATCAGGCTCGCCAGGTCCTGCACCAGCACCATCCGGGCCGGCCCCTCCGACCGGGGCACCTCGGCGGTGGTGACCCAGTCGGGCGTACCCGGCGGCACGTTCTTGGCGAAGAACACCTGGCCCTGGGGCCCGTCGGGATAGCGCAGGAAGGACACCGGCCGGTCCCGCAGATGGGGCAGCAGGACCTCGGCGGTGGTGGCGTAGTAGTGCAGCAGTTCGGCCTTGGTGAAGCCGGTCGCGGGATACAGCACCTTCTCCAGGTTGCTGAGCGCGAGCCGTCGCCCCTCCACCTCTGTGATCGGCGTCATACGATGAGAATCCCAGTATGTGGCCGTAAATAGTTCTCAATCACCAAAAACCGATCGAAAGGGTGCTGCACGTGCGATCCATATGGAACGGCGCCATCTCGTTCGGCCTGGTCAGCATCCCGATCAAGCTGGTCAACGCGACCGAGAGCCACTCGATCTCCTTCCGCCAGATCCACACGGAGGACGGCGGCCGGATCCGCTACCGCAAGGTGTGCGAGCTGGAGGACCGCGAGGTCACCCAGTCCGAGATCGGCAAGGGCTACGAGGACGCGGACGGCACGATCATCCCGATCACCGAGGACGACCTGGCCCACCTGCCGCTGCCGACGGCCAGGACGATCGAGATCGTGGCCTTCGTGCCGGCAGACCGGATCGACCCGCTCCAGATGGACGCCGCGTACTACCTCGGGGCGGGCGGCGCCCCGGCCGCCAAGCCCTACACCCTGCTGCGCGAGGCCCTCAAGCGCAGCCAGAAGGTCGCCATCGCCAAGTACGCGCTGCGGGGCCGGGAACGCCTCGGCATGCTGCGCGTGGTGGGCGACGCCATCGCCCTGCACGGACTGTTGTGGCCGGACGAGGTCCGCGCCCCCGAAGGCCTCGCCCCGGACACGAACGTCACCGTCAACGACAAGGAACTCGACCTCGCGGACGCCCTCATGGACACCCTCGGCGAGATCGAGTTGGACGACCTGCACGACGAGTACCGGGAGGCGCTGGAGGAGGTCGTCGCCGCCAAGGCGGCCGGCGAGACACCGCCCGAGGCGCCCGAACCGGCCAAGGGCGGCAAGGTCCTCGACCTGATGGCGGCCCTGGAGAAGAGCGTGCGGGCGGCGAAGGAGTCGCGGGGCGAGGGGACGGCCGGCGAGCCCGCAGAGGAGCCCGCGAAGGTCAGACGCCTGCCGGCTGGGAAGTCGGCGCGGACGGCGCCCAAGCAGGCGGGCGGCAAGAAGTCGACGGCGTCCGCGGCGAAGAAGACCGCCGCCAAGAAGACCACCGCGTCCGCGTCCACGAAGAAGTCGACGGCCAAGCCGACCGCGCGATCGACCGCCAAGTCGGCGGCCACGTCGGCGAAATCGGCCCAGGGCACGAAGAAGACGGCGGCGAAGAAGACCCCCGCGAAGAAGACCGCGGCCCGCAAACGGACCGCGTGACCTGCGCACCGCGTCAGCGGCGGGACCGCGGACGCAGGTCTCGGCAGCCTGTCGTCGTCTGCCGTCCCGTCAGCCGAGCGTCTTGGCGGACTCGATGACGACGGGCTGGGTGGGCACGTCCTGCATGCCGCGGACGGTTCCGGTACGGACCTGCTTGATCTGGTCCACGACGTCCTGGCCCTCGGTGACACGGCCGAAGACGGTGTAACCCCAGCCGCTCGGGTTCTTCGCCGTGAAGTTGAGGAACTCGTTGTCGGACACGTTGACGAAGAACTGGGCGGTCGCCGAGTGCGGGTCGCTGGTGCGCGCCATCGCCACGGTGTACGCGGTGTTCTTCAGCCCGTTGTCGGCCTCGTTCGGAACCGGTGCGAGGGTGGGCTTCTGCGCCATCTCCGCGGTGAAGCCACCGCCCTGCACCATGAAGCCGTCGATCACCCGGTGGAAGATGGTGCCGTCGTAGTGCCCGTTGCGGACGTACGTCAGGAAGTTCTCGACGGTCTTGGGGGCTTCGGCGTCGTTGAGTTCGAGAACGATGCGGCCGAAGTTCGTGGTCAGCTCGACCCTGGACATGGAATACGTCCCTTTCTGTGGGGCTTGGCCGCAGCATCTTGTCACACGGCCCTTTTCCGGGTGTGCCGCCGTGACAACGCGGACCGGACGAACGGCGGGGACGGCGGCGACGGCGGCGAGCGGCGGCGAGCGGCGGGCGAGCCTGCGCACACGGCTCCGGCGGACGCGGCAGTCCCAGGTGTCTATGCAGGTCACGCGCCTGACTGACAGTCAGCCAGCCTGGCGGTCCGGTGTACGGATCGGAGTGACTCCGCGGTCGGCGGCCCTGCGGTGGAAGACGCCGAGGGGGATACGCACCGCGGGCGAGAGCCGATGCTCAGACCTTGATGACGGTGATGCGAGAGCCGCACAGGGCGGTCAGATCCTCGGGGTCTGAGGTGAGAACCGTCGCCGGACCGGGGGCGGCGAGGGCGGTGGCGCCGAGCAGGGCGTCGACGGCGTACTTGCGGCCGCGCAGGCCGGCGTCGGCGAGGAGGGCGGCGGCATGACGGGCAATGGGCTCGGTGACCGGTTCGATGACGAGGCGGGAGAGGGCCCACTCCAGGGCCGGGCGGTTGATCCGTGGGTGGACCACCTCCACGAGGGTTGCCACGGAAATGATCACCCGCAGGTCGTCGGCGCGAGCGAGGGCGAGCCAGCCGGTGACGGTGCGGTCGCGAAGGACGGCCTTGGCCAGCCCTTGGCTGCCGAGGACCAGGGTGCCGCCGGGGGTGGCGGCGGAGGAGCGGGTCACGCGGCGCTCGCCCCGTCCTGCACCTGCTGCTGACGTGCCTGGTGGAGCTGGTCGCGCAGGGCCTGGATCTCCTCGCCGGTGATGGGCCCGTGCTCGGCCTCGGCGACCTGGATGAGCTCGTTGAGGTTGTCCCGCTCGATCTGGCGAGCGACGGCAGCGGCGACATAGGCAGACAGCCCCGAAGGGCCGCTGCGGGCCTTGGCGGCTTCGGCGATTCCACGGGGCATGGTGATCGAGTACTTGCCGGTAGGGTCACTCATGCCACCTAATCTGCCTCTGATCCTCCCAGTAGCGGACGGGGCCGCAGCGCCGTCGTTGCTGCCGGGGCCTGATGTGGGCAGCCAGGACGTTCACGTGAACTCCCCTGCGTGTGCGGACCAGTGGTGAGTCAGATGGGTCCCGGATCGGTTGCGCGGGTGCCCTGCCGTACCTCGTCGTGAATGCAGACGGCTGTCGTGTGAAGTTGTGGGCTTGGTTCTGAATGCGGCCTTTCAACGTGCGGGCAGGTGGTGGCGGTGGACCATCCATGGTGCGCAGGATCGCCGGTTCGGCCAACCGGCGATCCCACGCTATGTTGCGCTGCCAGAAACGGAGAACCTGAACCAGGAAGACCTCCGAACCCCTGGTTCAGAGCGGGCGCCGTTTGCGGATGGGCAGGATGCTCAGGGCCATGACGGCTCCGTCGTCGCGGAACGAGATCGGGCCGTTCCATCTCTGCCCGGCTTCGCGGGTTTCGTGCCGTGTCGAGCGGAGTTCGTAGGCTGCTTTCCGGTACTCTTCCACGCGGCCTTTCCTGATGAGTTCGTATAGTCTCGAATCCATGCCGGAGAACGCCTCGATGCGTACGGTCTCCACGCGGAAGACGTGGTCTGTGCCGACGAATTTCGTATCGCCGATCTCTATGTCCGCGTCTTGGTAGCTGGATGTGGCGGCGAAGGTGGGCGCGGCGTAGTGCTTTTGTCCTTGGTGTGCGGTGAGGTAGCGGGCTGTTGTCGGTCCTCCGCCCGAGAATGCGGTCAGGCCGGCTGCCGCGGTGCGGGCCAGGAGCTGGCCGAACCAGCCGAGGTCTTTCTGGCACCTGGAAGCCGTCGACGGTCCGTGTCCGTTTCCCGTCGCGGGCGGGTATGCGGATGGCGTTGGGGTAGGGGATACCGGGCTTGTCCCTGATTTCCTCGTCGGCGTTGCCCGGGCCGTCCGGTGTGCGGAGAGGGAGGAGTGCTTCGCCGGGGGATTGCAGGGCGTTGACCACGACTCCGCCCTGCCCCATGAGTTCGGTGGACAGCATCAGGCACGGCGTCGTGTTCCACGGGCCGATCTGCATGCCTTCGGTCAGTTCGGAGCCCTTGACCAGTTGCTGGAGCGTGGTGCTGCGGGTTCGGCCGGTCCGCTTACTCGGCTTCTGGTGGTTTCCCCGGCAGACCACGAACGTGACTTTCGATGGCTCTCCGGGCTTCCATGCCTCGATGAGGTAGTCGGGGCGGGGCCGTGAGCCTTTGCCGCGCTGCGAGCCGCCCAGGGCCCAGCCGGCCCGCAGTACCGTGCTCGTGTCGACGACCGAGACGATGTGGTCGGGGTAGTGCTGCTGCACGATGTGTTCTGCTGCGGCGAGGCCGAAGCCCACTGCCAACTCCCGGGCCTGCATGGACTTGTACCAGCGCTCGGAAGAGCGTCCCTTCTCGGTCAGGTCCATGGAGCCGGCGCGGTTGCCGTGCAGTGCCTCGCAGTACTTCAGGCTCAGCCAGTGTTCCGCGAGTCCGCGTCCCATTCCCTGGCTGGGCAGTACGAAGCCGCGCGCCAGGGCGTGCAGCACCTGCCACGGCGTCAGCTCGATCGACCGTTCGCAGTCGACCCGCGCGACGGGGTGCAGTTCGGGTTTCCGGCGTACTGCTTCCTGGCCCTTTTCCCGGCGCTGCTTGTCGATGGCCGCCGCCGCGGAGTCGACATGAGCCGCGAGTTCTGCCGTCGACCGGATGTGAATGGTCCTTTGGTGGCTGAGTCCGTTCAGGATCTGTCGCGCGGTTCTTGCCATGCATCCCCCACGGTGTCCGCGTGCTCGCCGGCCGGGAACGGTAGTTCGGAGCATTGGGGCGCATGCAAGTGCGCATGGTGAGCCATGGTGCACAACCGGCCACATCGGGACCGAGGGTGAGCAGGAGCCACGGACGTCGTGCAGACCGTCCGACGATCCGCACTCGTCAGCCGGACGCTGCCCGAGTGCCCTCTTATCGGGATGTTCGAGTGGATGTGCCGGGCAGTCATGTCCCCGCCGAACAGAAGGAGGCGGGACTCGCGCAGGTGGTCCAGCCGGTCGGCGAGCGGAACAGCGGTCCGCTCCCGGGCTGGGCGGCCGAGCCATCTCAACCACGCACAAGTGGGACGGCTCCACCGACGGCGTCGGCCCCTCCGACGTTGGCTTGACCAGGGCTCTGCCGGTCTGGTTCATCTTCAACCCGGAGAGCGAATACGTGCCGGTCGAAGGCAAGGACGACGAAACCGACGGCGGCAGTGCCCGCTCGCCTGGCATCGATGTGCGCTGCGACTGCCCGCTACCCGGCCGCTGCGGCTCACCTGTGGATGGTGCAGAGCAAGTCCGGGATTAAGAACCTGGGGACCATCGCCAAGCCGCTGCACTACCGTCCCGACGCGGACAACGGGCGGGTGGACTCCACCTGGACGAAGAAGAAGATACGTGCCCGGGTCTGCGGCTACAGCGGCGACCGAACCGACGGGTACGTTCCGACCAAGGGATTCGTGTCTCATTCGAAGACGTTTCTGCAACCGGAGTTCCGCTCGCAGACCCCACTGCCGAATCCGGACAAGGTGAACTGTGATGAGGTGCCGTTCGCCTCGACGTATGAGTCCGTCGGCCTGCCGGCTTCCGCCGGCGGGAAGAACCCGGCCGGCAAGGCCGGAGGTGGCGAGTGCATCCAGACCGTAGCGGCGAAGGTCGACGACGGCAGTGAACACCTCCTGGACGACACCCGCTACGACGCACCGGCATTCAGCGAGAAGTGCGGCCGTTCCTCGATGTCGGGGTACGTCAACCAGGGCGCGATGAACAAGTACGGCAACGAGTTACTGGCGCAGATGCGGGTCATCGACAATGACAAGTTCGCCGTCAATCCCGGTCAGCTGTGGTTCAAGGACTGCACCATCGGTGCGGCGAACCTCATCTGCGAAATGAAGAAGCCGTAGCCACTGCACGCTCCGACCGGGGGCCCGTCAGCCAGACGGGCCCCCTGGGCGGAGCGTGGTCAGTGGACGGGCCGCCAGTGCTCCAGCGCATCGTCCAGGAGCGGACTGTCGGGGTCATCCCAGACCAGGCAGCCCCAGACCAGGCCGGGCACATCTGGGCCCATGGCATCGGCCGGCCCTTCGGTGAGCGTGCGGTGTACAGCTTCGAGATAGGCGGCGATCGACGGATAGCCGGGCTTGTCGCAGGCCAGGTTGTCCGGCAGCGACCAGTAGCCGACGCCGTCCGCGCCCACGTAGTGCCCGGACTCGGGGCCTGTTTCGTCGCCGGTCAGCCACGGAACCACCGCGGCGCCCCACCCGTCGCTGCGCCCGATCTCGGGCAGCCGCGGCCTGAGCGCATCCGCCGGGCCGAGCAGGATCCCGCCAGGTAAAAACGCCCCCGAGCCAACCTCGCCCTCTTCCTCATTGGCCTCGATGTACTGGTGCTCCACACCACCGCAAAGCCGCCACAGCGCGGCCAGCTCCGACGGCAGGGCGAACCCGAGGTGCTGCCTCAGCGCCGCGTCCGCGTTCGCTATCTCCGTCTCCGGCGCGGGGGGCAGCAGCGAGGCGTACGAGGTGAGGGCGTGCTGCTCCAGCCACGCCATGATGCGGCCCCATGCCGCCTCGACCTGGGCCTCCTGGCCTTCTGCCTTCAATTGATCGCTCATCCCGCCAAGCTAACCGGCGGGCAGGATGGGGATTTCTCTGAGGAGCATCACGCTGCCACCATCAGCTTGTAGACGGGGACGTCCTTGGGGTCCACGGCCTTGCCGCAGACGGTGCGTTTCGCGGCGTCGACGAGGGCCTATATGTGCGGCGGCAACAGCTCGTTGGCGTCCATGAGCGCGCGGACTTCCGGGACAGTGGTGCCGAAGTCCTCGGCTGGGGGCCAGGTGGGCGGGCAGGTCTACGGCCATGCCCTGGGCGCGCATGACGCCGATGATGTCCGGTATGAGGAAATAACCGATGCGGTGGTAGTCCGGTTCGCCGTCGCGCGGCTGGGCGATGTATAGGTCGAATGTCATGAGGAGGGTGGCTGCAAGAGGTCGGGGGCCCGGCGCACTGCGGCACGCCGCGCCGGCCGACCGGGTGGGATCAGGGCTGCGTGGCGTCGTGCGCCTCCTGCATGGCAGAGCCGGGCTCGGCGTGCTCGCTGGTGGCGGCGTCAATCTCGATGTGGCTGGCGCCGCAGTAGACGTCGAACACGGTCGAGTTGGCCTCGATTCGTCAGCGGCTGACTTGCTCGGCAGTTCGCCCGTAATGTCCTCGGGCCGTTGGAGGTGGGCCGTCGCGTGACGCCGCGGGTGCGCCGGGTTCCACGAGCCCGGAGTCCTGCCGGTTTTTCTCCTTCCTGGTCCTTGTCGGGGCGGTGCCCGGCCGTCAGGTGACAGCCGGGAGGGCGGTGAGCCGCTGCCAGCAGGTGGTGAACGCTTTTGCCCAGGGCCAGGGCGCGTCGATGCGCAGCCATCGGCGTCGGGCGTGATCGGCGAGGCGGGCGGGCAGGTGGTAGAGACGGAAGCGCATGGTGTCCGGTTCGGCGCCGACCAGGCCGTCGATGTCGTGCAGGGCCAGCAGCCGCACCCAGGCGTCGAGATCACTCGCGAGGTTCGCAGCGAGTATCCAGCCGCGGTTCACTTCC